>NZ_JBEZJY010000061.1:0-45466 GCF_040651415.1 Streptomyces sp. NPDC048484 | reverse complement strand
AAGTCGACTGGCACTTCACCACCGACGACGCCCGCGTGAAACTGCGCCACCTCTACCCAACCACACAGCAAAAATAAGCAACGACAATCTACTAGTGCCGCGACAGGCAACGTTCGCCCCGTTGGGCGCTTCGCTGGGAGGTCCGTGCTGTGTCCGCGGGTGCGTCGGGGCTGGTCGCGCAGTTCTGCGCGCCCCTGAAAGACGGGGCTGCGCCCCGGTCTTTCGCTTTCAGGGGGCGCGACCAGCCCCCGCCGGCCCGCGGATTCAGAACGCGTCCGTGTGCTCCAGCGCCCACTCCAGGAACGTGCGCGGCGGCCGGCCGGTGACCTCCTCGACCGTCGGCAGGACCTGGGACTCGTCCAGGATCCCGTCGCCGAAGAAGCGCAGGAAGGCGTCGGCGTACGGAGCCGGGAAAGCGGCTCCCAGCGCCTCGCGGGTCTCCTCGTCCGTGAGCCCGACGGTACGCAGGTCCCGGCCCAGCGCCTCGGCGAGGACGGCGACACGGTCGGACGGCAGCAGGGACTGAGGCCCCGTCAGGGTGTAGGCATGACCCGCGTGTTCGGGCGACAGCAGGGCCCGGGCGGCCACCTGGGCGATGTCGTACGGGTCGATGTCCGCCGTACGGACACCGGGAAACGGCACCCGCACCTCGTCACCCTTGCTGATCTGGTCCGCGAGCGACAGCGCGTTGGACATGAAGCTCACCGGCCGCAGCAAGGTCCAGGCGAGCCCGGACGCGCGCACCTCGTCCTCCGCCGCCCGCAGATAGCGGGTGACCGCGTTGTCGTCCGCGACCTTCGCCGACTTGCCCGACAGCATCACCACCCGCTCCACACCCGCGGCCCGCGCGTCGGCGAGAACGGCGCGCTGCCCCTCGTACCCCGGCATGAGGAACAGGGCGCGCACACCGTCGAGCGCTTCCCGCACCGTCTCCGGGCGGTTCAGGTCACCCGCCACGGCCTCGGCGCCCCGCGGCAGTCCGGCGCCCTCGCCCGAGCGGCTCAGCGCGCGCACCGGCTCACCCTCGGCGGCCACCGCGCGCACGACCGAGGCCCCCACGTTCCCCGTGGCACCCGTCACCAAGATCACGTGTTCCCCCTCTCCCGCCCCGGGCCACGGCGGCCCGGGCCGCGTGTGTCCATCCTGCAGCGCGGGGCCGCTGAGGGCTACCACCCCAACTCTCTTTGTCCTCTGAGTGGAAGAAGTCGTAGGTAATTCGTGCGTAACTTCTTCCCAGGTTCGGCAACCACTGCTACGTTCCCCTCGAAAGACAACGACGGCGGTGCCGATGAGGCGGGGAGGGGCTCGTGAGACGTATGACAGCGCGACCCGGGAACGCCCACCAGGCCCGGCTGCTCAGACTGCTGCGCGACGACGGCCCCAACTCACGGGCTCAGCTGGGAGACCAGGTCGATCTCTCCCGGTCCAAGCTGGCCGTGGAGGTCGAACGGCTCCTGGAGACGGGCCTCGTGGTGGCCGACGGACTCGCCGCCTCCCGCGGTGGCCGCCGGTCCCACAACATCCGGCTCGCTCCCGCGCTGCGCTTCCTGGGCGTCGACATCGGGGCCACCTCGATCGACGTCGCCGTCACCAACGCGGAGCTGGAGGTGCTGGGGCACATCAACCAGCCCATGGACGTGCGCGAGGGCCCGGTCGCGGTCTTCGAGCAAGTCCTGTCCATGGCAGCCAAGTTGAAGGCATCAGGGCTCGCGGAGGGGTTCGACGGCGCCGGTATCGGCGTACCCGGTCCTGTCCGCTTCCCCGAGGGTGTCCCGGTCGCCCCGCCGATCATGCCGGGCTGGGACGGGTTCCCGGTGCGCGAGGCGCTGAGCCAGGACCTCGGCTGCCCCGTCATGGTCGACAACGACGTGAACCTGATGGCGATGGGGGAGCAGCACGCGGGCGTGGCCCGCTCCGTGGGCGACTTCCTCTGCGTCAAGATCGGTACCGGTATCGGCTGCGGGATCGTCGTCGGCGGTGAGGTCTACCGCGGTACGACGGGCAGCGCGGGCGACATCGGTCATATCCAGGCCGTGCCGGACGGCCGCCCGTGCGCGTGCGGCAACCGGGGCTGCCTGGAAGCCCACTTCAGCGGGGCCGCCCTGGCCCGCGACGCCACGGACGCAGCCCACCAGGGGCATTCCCAGGAACTCGCGGCACGACTGGAGGCGGCGGGCGTACTGAGCGCCGTCGACGTCGCCGCCGCCGCTGCCGCGGGTGACGCCACCGCGCTCGATCTGATCCGCGAGGGCGGCACCCGCACCGGCCAGGTCATCGCCGGACTCGTCAGCTTCTTCAATCCGGGCCTGGTGGTGATCGGCGGCGGGGTGACCGGCCTCGGCCACACCCTGCTCGCCGCGATCCGCACCCAGGTCTACCGTCAGTCGCTGCCTCTCGCCACCGGCAACCTGCCCATCGTGCTGGGGGAGTTGGGACCCACCGCCGGAGTCATCGGCGCGGCCCGGCTCATCAGCGACCACCTGTTCTCACCCGCGTAACACCTGCTTCCTGAGCCGCATCGACGCCACTCCTCCCAGAGCCGACACAGCAGACACCTCTTCCAGAGCCGCTACAGCGAACACCCTTTCCAGAGCCGCCACAGCACCACACCTCATACCTCACCTCACGCCACACCCAGCACCTCACGTCACACCCGGCTTCGCCCTGCCTCACTCCGCCCTGCCCTGAAACCGGCCTGCATGCCGAGGGGAACCGTCATGGCACCTGAACCACCCCTTCTCACGATGTCCGGCATCACCAAGTCGTTCCCCGGTGTCCGGGCCCTCGACGGCGTCGACCTCGACGTCCGGACCGGTGAAGTGCACTGCCTGCTCGGCCAGAACGGCGCCGGAAAGTCGACGCTCATCAAGGTCCTGGCCGGCGCCCACCAGCCCGACGACGGCACGATCGGCTGGCGCGGCCAGCAGGTCACGCTCCGCTCGCCCATCGCCGCCATGCGCCTCGGCATCGCCACCATCTACCAGGAACTCGACCTGGTGGAAGGCCTGTCGGTGGCCGAGAACGTCTACCTCGGCCATGAACCGACGTCCGCCGGATTCGTCGTACGCGGCAAGGAGGCGCGGGCGTCGACCGCCGCGCTGCTCAAGCGACTCGGGCACCCCGAGATCGACCCCGCCCGCCTGGTGGGCGAGCTGTCCGCCGCCCACCAGCAGATCGTCTCCATGGCACGGGCCCTCTCCCACGACGTACGCCTCATCGTCATGGACGAACCCTCCGCGGCCCTCGACCCGGACGAGGTCGCCAACCTCTTCCGCATCGTCACGGACCTCACCACCGAAGGCGTCGCCGTCGTCTACATCTCGCACCGCCTGGAGGAGATCCGCCGCATCGGCGACCGGGTCACGGTGCTGAAGGACGGCCGGGCGGTGGCCGGCGGGCTGCCCGCGAAGTCGACGCCGACCCGTGAGGTCGTCGCGCTGATGACGGGACGGAACGTCGAGTACGTCTTCCCGGACCGGCCCACGCACCAGTCGCTCCCCGAGCCGGTGCTCGAAGTGCGAGGCCTGACCCGCGAGGGTGAGTTCGAACCGCTCGACCTCACTCTGCGCCCCGGCGAGATCGTCGGACTCGCGGGACTCGTCGGCTCCGGCCGCTCCGAGATCCTGGAGACCATCTACGGCGCCCGCAAGCCGAGCGCGGGACAAGTACTCGTCGGCGGCCGGGAGTTGCGGCCGGGCAGTGTCCGGGCGGCCGTCGCCGCCGGACTCGGCCTCGCCCCCGAGGAGCGCAAGGCGCAGGCCCTGCTGATGCTGCAGTCCGTCACCCGGAACGTGTCCGTGTCCTCCATGTCCCGCTTCTCGTACGGAGGCTGGCTGGACAGGACCGCCGAACGGGAGGCGGCGCGCAAGGCGACGCGAGAACTGTCGCTGCGCCCCGACAACCCCGCCGCCCTCATCCGAACGCTGTCCGGCGGCAACCAGCAGAAGGCGGTCCTCGCCCGCTGGCTGCTGCGCGGCTGCCGGGTGCTGCTGCTCGACGAACCGACCCGCGGCGTCGACGTCGGCGCCCGTGCCGAGCTGTACGCCGTCGTCCGCCGCCTCGCCGACGAAGGCCTGGCCGTGCTGATGGTCTCCAGCGAAGTACCCGAGGTCCTCGGCCTCGCCGACCGCGTCCTGGTGCTCCGAGAAGGCCGGGTCGTGCATACGGCGCCCGCCCAGGAGCTCGACGAACACCGCGTACTCGACCTCGTCATGGAAGGAAGTCCGGCGTCATGACGCAGCCCGTGTCCCCGCCGAGGGACAACACCCCGAAGCTGTCACCGCAGGTGGAACCCGGCCCGTGGTGGGCGGTCGTGGCCCGCGCCGACGTCCGCACCCTGTCACTGCTCGGTGTGCTCGCCGTCCTGATCCTCATCGGAGGCATCACCAAGCCCGACGCGTTCCTCGACACCCGCAACCTCCAACTCGTCCTCACCCAGGCCTCGGTGATCGGAGTCGTCACCGTCGGGATGACCTTCGTCATCACCTCCGGCGGCATCGACCTGTCCGTCGGCGCGATCGTGGCGCTCGCCTCTGTGTGGGCGACCACCGTCGCCACCCAGGAGTACGGCTTCGCGGGCATCCTCTTCACGGCGGTGCTCGTCGGCGTCGGCTGCGGCCTGGTGAACGGGCTGCTGATCGCGTACGGCGCCATGGTGCCGTTCATCGCGACCCTCGCCATGCTCGCCTCGGCCCGAGGTCTCGCCCTCCAGATCACCGACGGCAACACCCAGGTCGTCAGCGTCGAGGGCGTCCTCGACCTCGGTGAGCGGGACTCCTACGTCCTGGGCATCCCGCCACTCGTCATGATGTTCGCGGTCGTGACGATCATCGGCTGGCTCGTACTCAACCGCACCACCTTCGGACGGCGCACGGTGGCCGTCGGCGGTAACGCGGAGGCGACCCGGCTCGCCGGCATCGACGTACGCCGCCAGCGTCTCTACCTCTACCTGCTCTCCGGACTGTGCTGCGGCATCGCGGCCTTCATGCTGATCATCCTGTCCGGCTCGGGCCAGAACACCAACGGCAACCTGTACGAACTCGACGCGATCGCCGCCGCGATCATCGGCGGCACCCTGCTCAGCGGGGGGCGCGGCACCATCACCGGTTCGGTGCTCGGGGTTCTGATCTTCATCACGATCCAGAACCTCTTCGCCCTGAACAACCTGCAGAGCGACGTCCAGCAGATAGCCAAGGGCGCGATCATCGTCGCCGCCGTACTCGTCCAGCGCCGCACCGCGAACACCACGTAGCGCGCCACGTAACGCACTGCGTGAAGCACCACGTAGAGCAGCACGTGGAGCAGTGCGCGCGGCACTGGGTGAAGCAGTAGGCGCAGGACCACGCGCAGCACCGTCTTGCACCACCCGAGGGATACGCCTTGAGGAAAGGGACCACCGCCATGCCAGAGCTCACGAGCCGCAGAGGACTTCTCTTCGGTACCGCCGCCGTCTCGGCCGGTGTCCTCCTCACCGGTTGCACCAGCAACGACTCCGGCGACGAGCCGGCCTCCAACGACCAGCCCGCCGCCGACGACAAGAAGGGCAAGCAGGTCACCATCGGCTTCGCCGGCCCGCAGGCCGACCACGGCTGGCTCAACGCGATCAACGACAACGCCAAGAACCGCGCCAAGAAGTACGAGGACGTGACGCTGGAGATCACCGAGGGCTCCAACGACACCGCGGCCCAGATCGGCCAGATAGAGACGCTGATCAACAAGAAGGTCGACGTCCTGGTGATCCTGCCCGCGGACGGCAAGGCCCTCACCCAGGTCGGCCTCAAGGCCATGCGGGCCGGCATCCCGGTGGTGAACCTCGACCGGATCTTCAACTCCCCGCAGGCGTACCGCTGCTGGATCGGCGGCGACAACTTCGGCATGGGCCTCAACGCCGGCAACTACATCGGCGAGAAGCTCAAGGGCAAGAAGAACGCCAAGGTCATCGAACTGGCCGGACTCGACAACCTGGAACTCACCAAGCAGCGCTCCGCGGGCTTCGACGCCGCCCTCAAGAACTACCCGAACATCAAGAAGGTGGCCCGCCAGGCCGCCGACTTCACCGTCGAGTCGGGACAGGCCAAGATGTCCCAGCTCCTGCAGGCCCAGTCGAAGTTCGACGCGCTGTGGAACCACGACGACGACCAGGGAGTCGGCGCGCTGCGCGCCATCGAGCAGGCCGGGCGCGACGACTTCCTGATGGTCGGCGGCGCGGGCGCGCTGTCCGCCATGCAGGCCATCCAGTCGGACAACAGCGTCCTCAAGGCCACCGTTCTCTACCCGCCCACGATGGCCGCGTCCGCGATCGACCTCGCCCGCGCGCTCGGCCAGAGCAAGGGAGTCGGCGGCCTCGCCGAGTTCGAGATCCCCTCGTCCCTGACGCTCTACTCGGCCGTCGTCGACAAGGAGAACGTCAAGACGTACCTGCCGACGGGCTTCAAGTAGGCCGTGCCCTTGTCAGGGGCGCCCGCCGGGGGCGCCCTTCTGGGGCGCGGGGAACTGCGCGACCGGCCACAACGAACCCGCAGCTTCCGAACCACCGCAAGCCGGCGGAGCGCCCCGTACACCCCCCACAGCGCCACGACGAAGAGGAGGACCTCCGCATGGCACAGCCGCAGCAGCCCGACGAGGCACAAGCCGGGGCACAGGCCGGGGTACAGGCCGGCAAGCCCCCGTTGGGCGTGGGCATGATCGGATACGCGTTCATGGGCGCCGCCCACTCCCAGGGCTGGCGCACCGTGGGCCACGTGTTCGATCTGCCGCGCCGGCCCGTCCTCGCCGCCGTCTGCGGCCGTGACGCGGCGGCTGTACGAGTGGCGGCCGGCCGGCTCGGCTGGGCGGCCGCCGAGACCGACTGGCGGGCCCTGATCGCCCGCGACGACGTCGACCTCGTGGACATCTGCACCCCCGGCGACAGCCACGCCGAGATCGCCGTCGCCGCCCTCGCCGCGGGCAAGCACGTGTTGTGCGAGAAGCCCCTCGCCAACACGGTCGAGGAGGCCGAGGCGATGGTCGAGGCCGCCGAGGCCGCCGCCGCACGCGGCCAGGTGGCGATGGTCGGCTTCAACTACCGCCGGGTGCCCGCGACGTCACTCGCCAGGAAGATGGTCGCCGAGGGCCGGCTCGGCGCCCTGCGGCACGTACGGGTGACATACCTTCAGGACTGGCTGGTGGACCGTGAGTTCCCGCTGACCTGGCGGCTGCGCAAGGAGACGGCCGGCTCGGGCGCGCTCGGCGACCTGGGCGCCCACATCGTCGACCTCGCGCAGTACCTCGCGGGAGAACCGGTGACCGGGGTGTCCGCCATCACCGAGACGTTCGTACGGGAGCGGCCGCTGCTCTCCGGAGCGTCCAGCGGCCTCTCGGCGGCCGGCGGCGGTGAACTGGGGGCCGTCACGGTCGACGACGCCGCCCTGTTCACCGGACGGTTCGCCTCGGGCGCCCTCGCCTCCTTCGAGGCCACCCGGTTCGCGACCGGGCGCAAGAACTCCCTGCGCATCGAACTCAACGGGGAGAAGGGCTCGTTGTTCTTCGATCTGGAACGCCTCAACGAGCTCCACTACCACGACGGCACGGAGCCCGGCACCCACGCCGGCTTCCGCCGCATCCTCGTCACCGAGCCCGACCACCCCTACCTGGACGCCTGGTGGCCACCGGGCCACGGGCTGGGCTACGAGCACACCTTCGTGCACCAGGCCCGCGACCTGGTCCACGCCATCGCGGACGGCGAGCGGCCGCTGCCCTCCTTCGCGGACGGGCTGCAGGTGCAGCGCGTGCTAGCGGCGGTCGAGGAGAGCGCCGAGAAGAACTCCGTCTTCACCCCCATAGCGAGCTGAGGAGGGCCAGTCCCATGCCGCGCGCCTTCACGCTGTTCACCGGCCAGTGGGCCGACCTGCCGCTCGAAGAGGTCTGCCGCCTCGCCCGCGACTTCGGCTACGAGGGCCTCGAACTCGCCTGCTGGGGCGACCACTTCGAGGTCGACAAGGCCCTCGCCGACCCCGCGTACCTGGACTCCAGGCGAGAACTGCTCGACAAGTACGGCCTCAAGTGCTGGGCCATCTCCAACCACCTGGTCGGCCAGGCCGTCTGCGACGCCATCATCGACGAACGCCACCAGGCGATCCTCCCCGCCCGCATCTGGGGCGACGGCGAGGCGGAGGGCGTACGGCAGCGGGCGGCGGCCGAGATCGCCGACACCGCGCGCGCCGCGGCGGCCTTCGGCGTCGACACGGTCATCGGCTTCACCGGCTCCGCGATCTGGCACCTGGTCGCGATGTTCCCACCCGCCCCCGAGTCGATGATCGAGCGCGGCTACGAGGACTTCGCCATGCGCTGGAACCCGATCCTCGATGTCTTCGACGCCGAGGGTGTGCGGTTCGCGCACGAGGTCCACCCCAGCGAGATCGCGTACGACTACTGGACAACCCAGCGTGCGCTGCAGGCGGTCGACCACCGGCCGGCCTTCGGGCTGAACTTCGACCCGTCGCACTTCGTGTGGCAGGACCTCGACCCGGTCGGCTTCCTGTGGGACTTCCGCGACCGGATCTACCACGTCGACTGCAAGGAAGCGCGCAAGCGGCTCGACGGCCGCAACGGACGCCTCGGCTCGCATCTGCCGTGGGGCGACCCCCGCCGCGGCTGGGACTTCGTGTCCGCGGGCCATGGCGACGTCCCCTGGGAGGACGTGTTCCGGATGCTGCGCTCCATCGACTACAAGGGACCGATCTCGGTCGAGTGGGAGGACGCGGGCATGGACCGTCTCCAGGGTGCACCCGAGGCACTCACCCGGCTGAAGGCCTTCGACTTCGAACCGCCGACGGCCTCCTTCGACGCGGCGTTCGGCGGCAACGACTGACGCCGGACGACGGCAACGACCGACACCGTACGGAAAAGGGCAACGACCGACACCGTACGGAAGAGGGCAACGACTGACACCGTACGGAAAAGGGCAACGACTGACACCGTACGGAAGAAGGCAACGACTGAGCCCTCTTCCAAGGGTTTCCACCACCTCCGGGGTGACGGCGCACCCCGGCGTATCGCACCCGCATGAACCACCAGCTCCATCCTGGAGGCACCCGTGCACGCGAACGACCCCACCAGCACCACCAGAACCGAGAGCCACAGAGACCGCCCGAAAATACGATTCCGCAAAGCGCTCGCCCTGCTCACCGGAGCGCTCCTCGCCGGTGCCTCGCTCACCCTCGCCACGCCCCCGGCGGGCGCGGCCGTGGCCGACCCGGGCGCCGCCCCCGCCGCGCCGGCCGCCGCGGAGGACTTCCAGCAGGTCACCCTCGCCAAGGGCGAACCCGAGACCGGCGAGCCCATGTCGCTGGCCGTCCTCCCGGACCGCTCGGTACTCCACACCTCGCGCGACGGTGAGCTGCGGATCACCGACAGCGCCGGCAACACCAGGCTGGCGGGCAAGCTCGACGTCTACTCGCACGACGAGGAAGGCCTGCAGGGCGTCGGTATCGACCCCGGCTTCGCCGACAACCGCTTCATCTACCTCTACTACGCCCCGCCGCTCGACACCCCGGCGGGCGACGCCCCCGAGACGGGCACCGCGGCCGACTTCGCGCCCTTCGACGGCGTCAACCGCCTCTCCCGCTTTGTCCTGAAGGCCGACGGCACCCTCGACAACGCCAGCGAGAAGAAGGTCCTCGACGTCCCGGCGACCCGCGGCATCTGCTGCCACGTCGGCGGCGACATCGACTTCGACGCGGCCGGCAACCTCTACCTGTCGACCGGTGACGACTCCAACCCGTTCCAGTCGGACGGCTACGCGCCCCTCGACGAGCGCGCGAACCGCAACCCCGTCTTCGACGCGCAGCGCACCTCCGGCAACACCAACGACCTGCGCGGCAAGATCCTGCGCGTCAAGGTGAACGCCGACGGCTCGTACGGGATCCCCGACGGCAACCTCTTCGCGCCGGGCACGGACAAGACACGCCCCGAGATCTACGCGATGGGCTTCCGCAACCCGTTCCGCTTCAGCGTCGACAAGAAGACCGGCATCCTCTACGTCGGCGACTACGGCCCGGACGCCGGCGCCGCCAACCCCACGCGCGGCCCCGCCGGACAGGTCGAGTTCGCCCGGGTGACCAAGCCGGGCAACTTCGGCTGGCCGTACTGCACAGGCGACAACGACGCCTACGTGGACTACGACTTCGAGACGAAGACCTCGGGTGCCTCCTTCGACTGTTCCGCACCCAAGAACACCTCGCCGAACAACACCGGCCTGACGGACCTGCCCCCGGCCCAGGCCGCCTGGATCCCCTACGACGGTGACTCCGTACCCGAGTTCGGCACCGGCTCCGAGTCCCCGATGGGCGGCCCGGTCTACGACTACGACGCCTCGCTCGACTCGCCGGTCAAGTTCCCGGAGGCGTACGACGGGGACTTCTTCGCCGGGGAGTTCGGCCGCCAGTGGATCAAGCGGATCTCGTCGGACGACAGCGGGACCGTGCAGTCCATCAACGACGTGCCGTGGACGGGCACCCAGATCATGGACATGGCCTTCGGTCCGGACGGCGCGCTCTACGTCCTCGACTACGGGCTGTCGTGGTTCGGCGGTGACGAGAACTCCGGCCTCTACCGGATCGAGAACGCGACCGACGGCCACTCGCCCGTGGCTCAGTCCGCGGCCGACCGTACCTCCGGACAGGCGCCGCTGAAGGTGAAGTTCTCCTCCGCGGGCTCCACGGACGCCGACGGCGACACCCTCACGTACAGCTGGGACTTCGGTGACGGGGGCAAGTCGACCTCGGCCAACCCGACGTACACGTACAAGAAGAACGGCACATACACCGCGACGCTGACGGCGAAGGACCCGAGCGGCCGCACCGGCAGCTCCAGTGTGCAGATCGTCGTCGGCAACACCGCGCCCAAGGTGACCCTCCAACTTCCCGAGGACGGCCAGCTGTTCGCCTTCGGTGACGCCGTGCCCTTCAAGGTGAAGGTGACCGACCCGGAGGACCGCACCATCGACTGCGCCAAGGTGAAGGTCACCTTCGTCCTCGGCCACGACAGCCACGGCCACCCGGTGACCTCGGCGAACGGCTGCTCCGGCACCATCCAGACCAGCGCCGACGGCGGCCACGACGAGGACGCGAACATCTTCGGTGTCTTCGACGCGGAGTACACCGACGGCGGAGGCGGCGGCCAGGAGGCGCTCACCACGCACGACCAGTCCGTCGTCCAGCCCAAGCACCGGCAGGCCGAGCACTTCGGCAAGTCCGAGGGCGTCACGGTCACGACCAGGGTCGGCGCACACGGCGGAAAGACCGTCGGTGACATCAGCAACAAGGACTGGATCTCCTTCGATCCGTACGTCCTGAGCAACGCCACCAAGCTCACGGCACGTGTCTCCTCCGCAGGCAAGGGCGGCAAGCTGGAGGTCCGCGCCGGCTCGCCCACCGGCCGTCTGCTGGGCAGCGCGACCGTCCCGGTGACCGGCGGCTGGGAGACCTTCCAGGACGTCAGCGCCTCCCTGTCCAAGGCACCGCGCGGCACGACCACGTTCTACCTCGTCTTCAAGGGGAGCAGCACCGGCGCCCTGTACGACGTGGACGACTTCACCTTCACTACCCGCTGAGGGAGGTCCGTCATGAAGGCAACCGGCCGTACGGTCACCGCTGTTGTCGGCGCCGCCCTGCTCATCGGGTGTGTGTCGGGACCGGCCGCGTCGAAGGGTTCGGAGGGTTCAGGTTCGGAGGGAACGAAAGAGCCGAAGGGATCCGCGGCGGGTGAGCGGGTCCTGGTGTTCTCCAAGACCGCCGGGTTCCGGCACGACTCCATCCCCGAGGGGATCGCCGCGGTGAAGGCCCTCGGCGCCGAGAACGGGTTCGCGGTGGACGCCACCGAGGACGCGGGGGCCTTCTCCACGAAAACCCTCGCCCGGTACGACGCCGTGGTGTTCCTCTCCACCACCGGGGACGTCCTCAACCAGGCCCAACAGAAGGCGTTCGAGCGGTACATCGGACGCGGGGGCGGTTACGTGGGCATCCACGCGGCCGCCGACACCGAGTACGACTGGGAGTTCTACGGCGGCCTGGCCGGCGCCTACTTCCAGTCGCACCCGGCGATCCAGCCCGCCCGGATCGCGGTCGAGGACCGGGCCCACCCGGCCACCTCGCACCTGGAGGAGTCCTGGAACCGCACGGACGAGTGGTACAACTACCGCTCCAATCCACGGGACCGGGCCCATGTCCTGGCCTCGCTCGACGAGTCGTCGTACAGCGGCGGCACGATGAGCGGCGATCACCCGATCGCCTGGTGCCAGGAGTACCGGGGCGGCCGTTCCTTCTACACGGGTACCGGCCACACCAAGGAGTCGTACGCCGATCCCGCCTTCCGGCAGCACCTGCTGGGCGGCATCCGCTGGGCCGTCGGAGCGGCACAGGCCGACTGCCGTCCGGAGAAGGGATACACGCCGCTCTTCGACGGGACTGCCGAGTCACTGGCGGCCTGGAAACAGGCGGGGCCGGGCTCGTTCTCGCTCTCGGAGGACGGAACGCTCACGTCCTCCGGTGGCCTGGGCATGCTCTGGTACGGCGCCTCGGAGTTCAACTCGTACTCGCTGAAGCTCGACTGGAAGATGGCGAGCGCGGGCGGTGACGACAACTCCGGGGTGTTCGTGGGCTTCCCGGCCTCCGACGACCCCTGGTCGGCCGTCGACAACGGGTACGAGATCCAGATCGACGCGTCCGACGCCCCCGACCGCACCACCGGGGCCGTGTACAGCTTCCAGTCCGCCGACATCAAGAAGCGCGACCGTGCGTTGAACCCGCCGGGGGAGTGGAACACGTACGAGATCCGCGTGGAGGGTGAACGACTCCGCGTCTGGCTCAACGGCGTGAAGATCAACGACTACACCAACACCGATCCGGCGCGCAGCCTGCGGGACGGTCATGTCGGCATCCAGAACCACGGGGCCGAGGACCAGGTGTCCTTCCGCGACGTCCGGATCAAGCAACTGCCGGTGCGACCGGTGCGATCCGCCGAGCAGGGCAATTGAGCGGCGGCGGGCGGGGGACGCCGGACCCCCGCCCGCCGTCTTTTCCCCTCCACCCCCCACCCCTCCGGCACCGTCTTTCCTGCATGTGACTCGCGTGTGACCCGCATGTGCCCCGCATCTTTCCCGCAGGTCCCGGACCGCGTACGACCGCGAGTCCGGTTCGCGTATGAGTTCGCGTACGAGTTCGCGTTTGAGAGGGAGGCTGCCCATGTCCGCCGAACCGTCTGTATCCCCTTCTCGGGTCGGAGTGTGGTTGATCGGAGCGCGCGGCTCCGTCGCCACGACCGCCGTCGCGGGCTGCGCGGCCATCACGGCCGGGCTCCATCCGCCGACCGGCATGGTGACCGAGACCGGCGTCTTCCACGAGGCGGGCCTGCCCCCCTTGTCCTCGCTCGTCTTCGGCGGCCACGACGTGCTGGACTGCCCGCTGCCGAAACGGGCCGAGTCGCTCGCCGCCGGCGGTGTCCTGCCGCACGACCTGCCGTCCGCCGTGGCCGCCGAACTGGCCGCCGCCGATCGGGAGATCAGGATCGGCGGCCCGCTGTCCGGCGACACGCGGAGCGAGGAGGAACTGGTCGAGGACCTGGCCCGCGACATCCGCGACTTCGTCCGCCGGACCGGTGTGACCAGGGCCGTCGTGGTGAACGTGGCGTCCACGGAACCCGTCCCCGAGGGCACCGCGCTCCCCGCCAGTTCGCTGTACGCGTCGGCCGCGCTGCGGGCCGGCTGCCCGTACGTCAACTTCACTCCGTCCATGGGCCTGCACCACCCGCGGCTCGCGTCGGCGGCCACCTCGTCCGGACTGCCGTACGCGGGCCGGGACGGCAAGACCGGACAGACCCTGCTGCGGTCGGTCCTCGGCCCGATGTTCGCGCAGCGCGCGCTGACGGTCCGCGCGTGGTCCGGTACGAACCTGCTGGGCGGCGGCGACGGCGCGGCCCTCGCCGACCCGGCCGCCGCTGCCGCGAAGAACGCGGGCAAGGAACGCGTCCTGGCAGACACCCTCGGCACGGTCCCCGAGGGCGAGACCCACATCGACGACGTACCGTCCCTCGGCGACTGGAAGACCGCCTGGGACCACATCGCCTTCGACGGCTTCCTCGGTACCCGGATGGTCCTTCAGACGACCTGGCAGGGCTGCGACTCGTCCCTCGCCGCCCCCTTGATCCTGGACCTGGCCCGTCTGGTGGCCCGGGCCCACGAGGTCGGCCTGTCGGGTCCGGTGGGCGAACTGGGCTTCTACTTCAAGGACCCTGTGGGGGAGGGGCCCGCCGCCCTGGGCGAGCAGTACGCGGAGCTGGTGGACTTCGCCGGCCGCCTGCGGGAACTGGCCCGTTCGCCGGAACTGGCGCAGCCGCCGGGGCCCGGGGGAGCGCAGGCAGGGCCCGGGGACGCGGAAGGTCTCGCCGGGGAGCGGCGATGAGCCGGCTGAGCGGCCTGGCCACCCTGAGCGGGTTGATACGGCCCGAGCGGCGTGGCGTGTCCGGGCGGCGCGGGGTGCCTGGGCGACACCCACACCCACACGCACACCCGCACCCGCAGCCGCAGCCGCAGCCGTCGAGGCCGGAGCCGCGCGAGGCGGGGGCGGGACTGCGTGCATGGGTGGAACTCCTGCGGCTTCCCGCCCTGTTCACGGTCCCCGGCGACGCGCTCGCGGGCGCCGCCGCTGCCGGGGCCCGCCCGAACCCTCGAACCCTGCTGGCCATCGGCTCCTCCCTCTGCCTGTACGAGGCCGGTATGGCCCTCAACGACTGGGCCGACCGCGCGGAGGACGCCGTGGACCGCCCACACCGCCCGCTGCCCTCCGGCCGCGTCAGGCCGGCCGCTGCCCTGGCGGCCGCCGGAGGCCTGACAGTGGCGGGTCTGGCGCTGGCGTCCCGGGCCGGGCGGGGGCCGCTCGCGGTCGCCGGTGCCCTGGCGGCCACGGTCTGGTCGTACGACCTGGTCCTCAAGCGCACGCCCGCAGGACCCCTGGCGATGGCCGCGGCCCGAGGACTGGACCTCCTCCTCGGAGGGGTGGCCTCGGGCGGCGACATCCGCAAGGTCGTGCCGTCCGCCCTGACCCTGGCCACCCACACCCTGGCAGTCACCACGGTCTCCCGCCACGAGACCGAGGGCGGCTCCCCCTGGGCCCCACTGACCGCCCTGGCCACGACAACGGCCCTGACCTGGTCCCTGACACGGGACGGCCGTGGGAGCGACAGCCGTGGGAGCGACGGCGGGACGGGCGACGGCTGGACGGGCGACCGGCCACCGGGGCGCGCGGCGACGACCCCTGTCGGCACGGCCCCAAGGCAACTCCCCTGGAGGCGACCTCCCTCCAGGGGGGTTGCCTTGGGGCAATCCGTCTCCCGAGGGGAGACGTTCAAGTGGGCGACCTTCAGGCATCTTGCCGTCAGGGAAGCCACTCCGGGCGCCGCAGCCCTGAGCGGAGCCCTCGCCGTCCTCTACGCGGTGACCTCCGCCCGCCCTCTCTTCCACGCCGCCCTCAATCCGTCACCCCCACTCACCCAGAGAGCCGTCGGCGGCGGCATCCGAGCCATGATTCCGCTCCAGGCAGCCCTCGCCGCACGCTCCGGAGCCCCTGTAACGGCTCTGCTGACGGCCGCCCTCGCCCCGGCCGCCCGCAGGTTCAGCCGAAAGGTGAGCGTGACATGAACCCTCAGTCGAGCCCCCGCTCCGAAGCCCGGGCGGCCCCCCATCCCCTCCGTTTCTCCTACGGCACCAACGGTCTGACCGACCTGCGCCTGGACGACGCCCTCTCCCTCCTCGCCGACCTCGGCTACGACGGCGTGGGGCTGACCCTCGACCACATGCACCTCGATCCGCTCGCCCCTGACCTCGCTGCCCGCACGCGCAGGCTCGCCCGCAGACTGGACGAACTCGGCCTGGGCGTCACCCTGGAGACCGGCGCCCGCTACGTACTCGACCCGAGGCGCAAGCACGGCCCGTCCCTGCTCGACCCGGACCCGGAACAACGAGCCCGGCGCGTCGACCTCCTTGTCCGTGCCGTCCGAATCGCGGGCGACCTCGGCGCCCATGCCGTGCACTGCTTCAGCGGCACCCTCCCGAAGGAAACGGCCGGACAGTCGAATGCGTCGAGCACCGCCGTCCCGGATGACGGAGTGGATGCCGGGGCGGACGAGGGAGCGAATGCCGGGGCGGGCGACGGAGCGGGTGGCGGGGCAGACGGGAGAGCGGGCGACGGATCGGACGGGGAAGTGGCCGAGGACGTCGCCTGGAAGCGGCTCGCCGAAGCCCTCACCCCCGTCCTCGACGCCGCCACCGGCGCCGGAATCCCGCTCGCCATCGAACCCGAGCCCGGTCACCTCCTCGCCACACTCGACGACTTCCACCGCCTGCGCACCACACTCGGCAGCCCGGACGCCCTCGGACTCACCCTCGACATCGGCCACTGCCAGTGCCTCGAACCGCGGTCACCCGCCGACTGCGTACGCGACGCCGCCCCCTGGCTGCGGCACGTCCAGATCGAGGACATGCGCCGCGGCGTCCACGAACACCTCCCTTTCGGCGACGGGGAGATCGACTTCCCACCCGTACTCGAAGCCCTGGCCACCACGGGCTACCGGGGGCTGGTCTCCGTCGAACTGCCCCGCCACTCCCACGCCGGCCCTCAACTGGCCCAACAGTCCCTCCCGTTCCTCCAGCACGCGGCCTCCGCCTTCGTCCCCCAGGGCCCCGCCCGGCCGAGCCTTCCCGGAGAGGGCCCCACCGCCTCCGAAGGGAGAACCCCGTGAACGACCTCCACGACGCCGCCGGCACCGCTCGCGCCACCCCGACGGAGGCCCCGGCCGCCCTCACCGTCCTGCACTCCCGGCTGAACTCCGTCCTCGGCGGCGCCGCCCGGGCCTGGCTGGACCAGGCCCTCGACGAGGCGGCGGCCCACCCGGGCGCCAACGGGCCCGTCCCCGTCCCCGTCCCCGTGTGGGAGCTGCGCTTCGCCGAGGCGGGCCGCCGCTGCGGACCCGAATACGCCGAGGCGGCCCGCGTCCTCCTCCTGCACGCGGCCCGGGCCGACGCCCCGACCCTCGTCCGCGTCTACCGCCAGGGCACCGCCGACGAACGCCGCGCCGTCCTGGAGGCCCTGCCCCACCTCGTGGCAGGACCCGAGGCGCTGCCAGTCGTCGAGGACGCCCTGCGCACCAACGACACCCGGCTGGTGGCCGCCGCCGTCGGTCCGTACGCCGCCCGCCACCTGGACACCCACAACTGGCGGCACGCCGTCCTGAAGTGCCTGTTCACCGGCGTCCCCGTGGACGCCGTGGCCGACCTTCCCCGCCGCGCCCGCGCCGACGCCGAACTGGCCCGCATGCTCGGCGACTACGCGGACGAACGCAGGGCCGCCGACCGCCCAGTCCCCCACGACCTGCACCGCGTCCTGGCCCTCACCGGGCACCCGGCCACCCCCACCGGAACCGACGCGCCGGACGGCCCGACCGCCCCCGACGGCACGTGCGGCACCGAAGGCAAGGAGTCCTGATGCGCATCTTCGACCCCCACATCCATATGACGTCACGGACCACCGACGACTACGAGGCCATGCACGCCGCCGGCGTCCGCGCCGTCGTCGAACCCGCCTTCTGGCTCGGCCAGCCCCGCACCTCACCCGCCTCCTTCTTCGACTACTTCGACTCCCTCCTCGGGTGGGAACCCTTCCGCGCGGCCCAGTACGGCATCGCCCACCACTGCACCATCGCGCTGAACCCCAAGGAGGCCAACGACCCCCGCTGTGCCCCCGTCCTCGACGAGCTGCCCCGGTATCTCGTCAAGGACCACGTGGTGGCCGTCGGCGAGATCGGCTACGACTCGATGACGCCGGCCGAGGACACCGCCCTGGCCGTACAGCTCCAGCTCGCCGCCGAGTACGCGCTGCCCGCCCTGGTCCACACTCCGCACCGCGACAAGCTGGCGGGCCTGCGCCGCACCCTCGACGTGGTCCGGGAGTCCGCACTGCCCCCGGACCACGTCCTGATCGACCACCTCAACGAGACCACGGTCAAGGAGGCCAAGGACGGCGGCTGCTGGCTCGGCTTCTCCGTCTATCCGGACACCAAGATGGACGAGGAACGGATGGTCGCGGTCCTGCAGGAGTACGGACCGGAGAAGGTACTGGTCAACTCCGCGGCCGACTGGGGCAAGAGCGATCCGCTGAAGACCCGCAAGGTCGCCGACGCCCTGCTGAAGGCAGGCTTCACCGAGGACGACGTCGACCAGGTGCTGTGGCGCAACCCCGTGGCCTTCTACGGCCTCAGCGGTCGCCTCGACCTCGACGTCGCCGGCACGGACGCCACCCACGAGGGCAACTCCATCCTCCGCGGCGTCCCCAAGCCGGTCCCGGAGACCGCGCCGGAGCCCGGGCCCAAGACCGACACCCAGCCCTTCCCGGCAACCACGGAGGCGTGACCGAAGATGCGCTTCCGCCACCCCGACGGCTCCACCGTCCACCTCGCCTACTGCACCAACGTCCACCCCGCCGAGACCCTCGGTGGCGTCCTCGCCCAGCTCCGGGACCACTGCGAGCCCGTACGCAAGCGGCTCGGCCGCGACCGGCTCGGCATCGGTCTGTGGCTCGCCAAGGACGCCGCCCACGCTCTCGTCACCGACCCGTCCGCCCTCCGCGGCCTGCGCGCGGAACTCGACCACCGCGGCCTCGAAGTCGTCACCCTCAACGGCTTCCCGTACGAAGGATTCGGCGCCGAAGAGGTCAAATACCGGGTCTACAAGCCGGATTGGGCCGACCCCGAGCGACTCGACCACACGACCGCCCTCGCCCGCCTCCTCGCCGGACTCCTCCCCGACGACGTCACAGAGGGCACCATCTCCACGCTCCCGCTCGCCTGGCGCACCGCGTACGACGACGACCGAGCCGCCCTGGCCCATGCCGCCCTGCGCACTCTCGCCGAACGCCTCGACGCGCTGGAGGAGCTGACCGGACGCTCCATCCGCGTCGGCCTGGAACCGGAACCCGGCTGCACCGTCGAGACCACGGCCGACGCCATCGCCCCGCTCGCCGCCATCGGCCGCGACCGCATCGGCGTCTGCGTCGACACCTGCCACCTCGCCACCTCCTTCGAGGACCCGCATACCGCCCTGGACCGGCTGGCCGCCGCAGGCGTTCCCGTCGTCAAATCCCAGCTGTCGGCCGCCCTGCACGCCGAACACCCTCACCTCCCCGAAGTCCGCGAGGCCCTCGCCGCGTTCGACGAACCCCGCTTCCTGCACCAGACCCGCACCCTCACCGCTGCCGGACTCCGCGGCACCGACGACCTCGGCCAGGCCATCAAGGAGGACGCACTGCCCGACTCCTCCCCGTGGCGCGCCCACTTCCACGTGCCGCTGCACGCGGCCCCCGCCGCACCCCTCACCTCCACACTGCCCGTGCTCAAGGACGCCCTGGCCCGGATGGTCGGCGGCCCGCACCCGCTCACCCACCATCTCGAGGTCGAGACCTACACCTGGCAGGCACTCCCGCCGGAACTGCGCCCCCGCGCTCGAGCCCAGCTCGCCGACGGCATCGCCGCCGAACTCACCCTCGCCCGCGATCTGTTGGCGGACCTCGGCCTGAAGGAGCTGCCGTGAGCACCCACGAGACCCCGGCCACGTCGACCGCCCCGGCCACGTCGCCCATCCCGGCCGCCGCCGACGCCTCCGCGTCGTCCCCCACCCCACTCCTCGTCCTGGACGTCGTCGGCCTCACCCCCCGCCTCCTCGACCACATGCCACACCTCAAGTCCCTCGCCCAGTCGGGCTCGCAGGCTCACCTCGGAACCGTCCTGCCCGCCGTCACCTGCGCCGCCCAGTCCACCTTCCTGACCGGCACCCACCCTTCCGAGCACGGCATCGTCGGCAACGGCTGGTACTTCCGCGACCTCGGCGACGTCCTCCTGTGGCGTCAGCACAACGGCCTGGTGTCCGGGGACAAACTCTGGGACGCCGCCCGGCGCGCCCACCCCGGCTACACGGTCGCCAACATCTGCTGGTGGTACGCCATGGGAGCCGACACCGACATCACCATCACCCCCCGTCCGGTCTACTACGCCGACGGCCGCAAGGAACCCGACTGCTACACCAGGCCTCCGGCCCTGCACGACGAACTCACCGAGAAATTCGGCACGTTCCCGCTCTTCCACTTCTGGGGCCCCGGCGCCGACCTCGTCTCCAGCCAGTGGATCATCGACGCCACCCGCCACGTCATCGCCACCCGCCGACCGGACCTGACTCTCTGCTACCTCCCTCATCTCGACTACGACCTGCAGCGCTTCGGCCCCGACGACCCGCGCTCCCTGAAGGCGGCCGCCGACCTGGACACGGCCATGGCCCCCCTTCTCGACGACGCGCGCGCGGAAGGCCGTACGGTCGTCGCCCTGTCCGAGTACGGGATCACCCGCGCGGACCGACCCGTCGACATCAACCGCGCGCTGCGCCGCGCCGGACTCCTTGAGGTGCACACACAGGACGGCATGGAGTACCTCGACCCGATGACCTCACGTGCCTTCGCCGTCGCGGACCACCAGATCGCCCATGTCTACGTACGCCGCCCCGAGGACATGGCGGCCACGAAGGCGGCGCTCGCCGACCTGCCCGGCATCGAGCAACTCCTCGACGACGAGGGCAAGAAGACCCACCACCTCGACCATCCGCGCTCGGGCGAACTCGTCGCCGTCGCGGAGCCGGACGCCTGGTTCACGTACTACTACTGGCTCGACGACGCCCGCGCGCCCGACTTCGCGCAGCTCGTCGAGATCCACCGCAAACCCGGCTACGACCCGGTCGAGCTCTTCATGGATCCACTCGACCCGTACGTCAAGGTCAAGGCCGCGGGCGCGCTGGCCCGCAAGAAGCTCGGCATGCGCTACCGCATGGCGGTCGTGCCCCTCGATCCCTCACCTATTCGAGGCAGCCACGGCCGCCTCCCCCTGAGCGACGACGAAGGTCCGCTCATCATCTGCTCCACCCCCCGCGCTGTCGGCGACCGCGTCGCGGCCACCGATGTGAAATCCCTGCTGCTCGACCTGGCCGGCCTCGGGTGACAGAACCCGGGACGGACCGGACGGGCGATCACGAAAAGTGAAACACACGGCACTGACAGTGTGCCCGGCCTGTGGACAACCGCGTTCGCCGCGGCATCCGCCCGGCCGGTTACGTACCGCACACGACTGCACACCTACCCGAAAGAGAGACACCGTGACCGCGTTCAACGATGAATCCGGAACCGGCGACGCCCTGCGTCGCACTCTCGGCGTCAACCGCCGCCGTTTCCTCAGCACCTGCACCGCCGTCGCCGCCGGCGCGATCGCAGCCCCGGTGCTGGGCGCCTCGCCGGCCCTGGCCCAGGACCGGGGCAGAGGCCACGACCAGGAGCACGGCCACGGCCATGGCCACGGCCGACCCGGCGACGCTCTCGTCCCGCGGGGCAAGCGCGGCATCATCCTCTACACCGTCCGCGACGCCACGGCCCGCGACCCGCTCGCCTCGGACCTGCCCTCCGGCTTCCGCGAGGTGTTCAAGCAGCTGGCCCGCCACGGATACCGCCAGGTGGAGTTCGCCGGCTACAACCAGCACGCCAACGCGCCCGGCGGCGCCAGTCTGGAATCCGTCACGGGTGCCCGGCTGCTGCGCTCCTGGCTCGACGACTACGGCCTGCGCGCCCAGGGCAACCACGGTTTCATACCGCCCTCCTGGCCGCTGACCAGCGCCGACGTGGACACCTTCAAGAAGCACCTGGAGATCGCCAACATCCTGGGCATGGACCACATGGGCACCGGTGGCGACCCCACCGGCAGCTCCTACCGGGCCGACTGGGACGTGGCGGCCGACAAGTGGAACGCGCTGGGCGCGATCGCCCGCCGCGAGGGCATCAAGCTCTACACCCACAACCACGACGCGGCCTACGGTTTCCTCCTCGACGGAGGCCCGACGGACGACCAGGGCCGGCCCACCCGCAGCTCCGGCATGCGCAAGCTGGAGTACTTCCTGAAGGCCACCGACCCGAAGCTGGTCTGGCTGGAGATGGACGTCTTCTGGGCGCACGTCGCCCAGTACAAGTTCCACACCTACACCGCCCTCGACGGCTCCACCCGTGAGAAGGTCTTCGACCCGGCCGGCCTGGTCGTCCGCCACAACAAGCGCTACCCGCTGTTCCACGCCAAGGACGGTGTCGTGAGCACCACCAACGGCATGGGCTACGACATGGTGCCCTTCGGAACAGGCGTCATCGACTACGCCACGTTCTTCTCGCGGGTCGGGGAGCGGAACTACCACAATCCGATGATTGAGGACGACAACTCGCCCAGTGCCACCGACCCCGCGCAGTCGCTGCGCGAGGCCAAGATCAGTTACGACAACCTGGCGGCCCTCCGCTCGAAGCGCCACTGACCCCGAACGCGCAGCGGGCGGCCCTTCCCACATGGTGTCGTGGGGAGGGCCGCCGGCGTCCTCAAGGACCGGAAGCGGATCGGGGTGGTTCTAGGACGTCGGGGACAAGTGCGTCGGGGACGGGTGCGGCGGACACGGCACGGGATTGCTCCGCTCCGAAAGGCTCATGACGGGGTGTCCACGTGGCTACCTATCGGTTCGAGTCGTCTGCTCACCGGTTCAGGCCATCTCCTCGCCGATCGGGTGCGGGTTGGCAACGACGTGCTTGGCGCTCGGACGGCCGGGAGCGCGGAGGAAGAGCGCCAGGACCGCTGAACCGAGGCCGATGCTGCCGGCCAGCGCGAAGGCGCCTCCGTAGCCCCAGGCGCTCACGACGAGGGCTCCCACGCCGGAGCCGACAAGACCCGAGATGAGCTTCGAGCTGTAGACCATGCCGTAGTTGGAGGCGTTGTTGTTCTCGCCGAAGTAGTCCGCCGTCATGGCCGCGAACAGCGGGAAGATCGCGCCGCCGCCGAAGCCGGAGACCATCGAGCAGACCAGGAAGAACGGCATCGAGCCCATGTTCCCGGAGAAGAACACACCGAACTGCGAGCAGCCGAGGACGATACAGACGATGACGAGGGTGTTCCGGCGGCCGTAGCGGTCCGAGATCCAGCCGATGACACCGCGGCCGGTGCCGTTCACGATCGCCTTGAGCGACATGGCGGTGGCCACGATGCCGCCCGCGAACCCCATCTCCTTTCCGAAGGGGACCTGCATGGCGATGCCGAAGATGTTGATGCCGGCCGTGCACAGCAGGCAGAACCACATCATCCACAGCACGGGCGTCCTGGCCGCCTCGCGCGGCGTGTACTGCTTGACCGCCGGCGGGTTCTTGGCCAGTGCCCGCACGATCCGCGGGTCGGTCGAGGTCTTCAGCGGGTCGACGTGCGCGGGCCACCAGTTCTTCGGCGGGTCCTTGAAGAACCAGCCCGCGACGGCGACGATCGTGCAGCAGACCACGCCGACGAAGACCAGCACCGTCTCGTAGTTGGACAGGTCCATGTACGAGGTGAACAGGAACACGAAGGGCACGGAGCCGTAGGCGAAACCGCCGTTGACCATGCCGGTCTTGCCGCCCTTGCGCTCCGGATACCACTTGCCGACCATGTTCACGCAGGTCGCGTAGACGAGGCCGGCGCCTATGCCGCTGAACATGCCGAAGCCTATGTACGCGACGATCACATGCGGTGCGAACGCCAGCGAGACATAGCCCAGGACCGTGCCGAGCGCGCCGAGCATCATGGCGTACCGCGCGGGCAGCCTTCCGCTCTCGCGCAGCTGGCCGGCCGGGAAGGCCACGGCCGCCTGGAAGAACACCCAGACGCCCATCAGCCAGAAGATGTGCCCACTGTCCCAGAGGTGGGCCTGATGCAGGGTGTCCTCGGCGGAGGTGAACGCGTACTCCGAGGAGCTGATGCCCATCATGCCCATCCAGGGGAAGAGCACCATGGTCCAGCGTGGTCGCCCCATGATGTCCCGGTCGGATTCGCCGAGCCGGTACAGGCGGCCGTTGCGGTCCGTCACCTCCCTGTAGGGGACGGATGTCGTGAAGTCGGTGGTTGTCATGTCGCGTAGCACCCCTCGCGTCGAAAGCTCTGGCCAGCGCCCCCTGTCCAATGCCTTTCGTGTGCGCACGGGTCCTGGGGCGGGCCGACGCGCACCGTCGGCCCGCCCCTTCACCGGGTCAAGTCATGAACTGCCCCCAAACAACCCCGCCGCCCGTGCCCAGCGGGCTGCGGCCGGCCCGGGGAGCGATCCCCGGACCCCCGGTCGCTCCGCAGCCGGGCCGCCGCGTCACAGCTGCCCCGCCGCCCGTGCCCAGCGGTACTTCGCGCCGAGCACCGCCACCGGCTTCTCGGTTGTGTACGGGTAGGCCACGACCCCGTGCTCGAAGAGGTACTGGCAGGCCTCCTCGACCTCGACGTCGCCCGCGAGCGACGCCACGACGGGCTTCTCGATCCCGCGCTCCCTGAATTCGGCCACCACGCGCGCGGTGAGCTCGGCGAAGACCATGGGAGGGGTCACGATGGTGTGCCAGTAGCCGAGCACCAGCGAGTGGATCCGAGGGTCCTCAAGACCCAGCCGGATCGTCGCCTCGTACGTCGACGGGGGTTCGCCGCCCGTGATGTCCACCGGGTTGCCGGCGGCCCCGAAGGGCGGGATGAACTTCCGGAAGGACGCGTCCAGGTCCGGCGGGATCTCCATCAGGGAGAGGCCGTTGTCGGTCACCGCGTCGGACAGCAGTACGCCGCTGCCGCCGGCGCCCGTGATGATCACGATGTTGTCGCCCCGCGGCGTCGGCAGCACCGGCAACGCGCGCGCGTACTCCAGCATTTCGTTCAGGCCGGGCGCCCGGATGACACCGGCCTGCTTGAGGATGTCCTCGTACACGGCGTCGTCGCCCGCGAGAGCGCCCGTGTGAGAGCCCGCCGCCCTGGCACCGGCCGCCGTACGGCCGGCCTTCAGGACGATCACCGGCTTCTTGGGGACGGTCGCCCGCGCGGCCTCCACGAAGGCGCGCCCGTCCTTGAGGTCCTCCAGGTGCATGGCGATGCACTTGGTATTGGGGTCCTCGCCGAACCAGGTCAGCAGGTCGTCCTCGTCGAGGTCCGACTTGTTGCCGAGCCCCACGATCGCGGAAACACCCGTCTTCGTGGTGCGCGCGAAACCCAGGATGGCCATCCCGATGCCACCGGACTGCGAGGTGAGCGCGACACCGCCCTTCACGTCGTACGGCGTGCAGAACGTGGCGCACAGGTCGTGCCACGTCGAGTAGTAGCCGTAGATGTTCGGACCGAGCAGCCGGACGCCGTACCGCTCGCCGATGGCCACGATCTCGTCCTGGAGTTCCTGCTCACCGGTCTCTGCGAACCCGGAGGGGATCAGGACCGCGTTGGAGATCCCCTTGCGTCCCACCTCCTCCAGGGCCGAGGCCACGAACTTGGCGGGGATGGCGAAGACCGCCACATCCACCTCACCGGGAACGTCGGTGACACTCTTGTACGCCTTGCGGCCGAGAATGTCATCGGCCTTGGGGTTCACCGGATGGATCTCTCCGGAGAAGCCGCCGTCGATGAGGTTGCGCATGACCGAATTGCCTATCTTGCCCTGCTCGTTGGAGGCACCGATCACAGCCACCGACGAGGGCTGCATCAGCCGGCGCATCGAGGCGAGGATCTCGTCGCGGCCGTACTTGCGGCGGGGCTTGGCCACCGACTCGGCGAGGATGACCCGGATGTCCGCGGCCATCGCGCCCTCCGGGGTGGCGATCACCGGGTTGAGGTCGACCTCGGCGATCTCCGGGAAGTCCGACACCAGTTCGGAGACCCGGCGGATCTGCTCGGCGATCGCCCACCGGTCCACCGCCGGCGCGCCCCGCACACCGCGCAGGATCTCCGCCGCCCGGATCGAGTCCAGCATCGACAGCGCCTCGTCCGGGTCGACGGGCGCCAGCCGGAACGTGACGTCCTTCAGGACCTCGACCAGCACACCGCCGAGCCCGAACGCCACGACCTTCCCGAACGTCGGATCGGTCACCGCGCCGACGATGACCTCCTGCCCCTGGGGGAGCAGTTCCTGCACCTGTACGCCCTCGATGCGGGCCTTCGCGTCGTAGGCCCGGGCGTTGTCGATGATCTTGTGGAAAGCTGCGCGTACGTCCGCAGCCCCCTCCACACCGACGACCACGCCGCCCGCGTCGGTCTTGTGGAGGATGTCCGGAGAGACGATCTTCATCACGACGGGGCCGTCGAAGCGTGCCGCGTACGCGACCGCCTCGTCGACGTCGGTCGCCAGTTCCTCACCGGGGACAGCGATCGCGTACGCGTCGGCGACCACCTTGCCCTCGGGCGCGGTCAGCGCCATCCGTCCTTCGGCCCGCACGGCGTCGAGAAGCGCACGCACCCTCAGCACCCGGTCTTCGGCCATCAATCAGATCACTCCGTTCGACTTGAGCAGGCGCAGTTCCTCGTCACCGAGACCGAGCTCGCCGACGTACACCTCTTCGTTGTGCTCGCCGAGCAGCGGCGAACTGGTCACGTCCACGGGGGAGTCGGAGAGCTTCAGCGGGCTGCCCACCGTCACGAAGTCGCCCCGCTCGGGGTGCGGCACTGTCACGACCATCTCGTTGGCGACCAGCGACCGGTCCTCGATGATCTCCTTGGTGGAGAGGATCGGGCCGCACGGGATGTTGTGGGCGTTGAGCTTCTCCAGCACCTGCCACTTGGGGAGCGTGGCGGACCACTCCTCGATCAGCTGGAACATCTTGGTGAGCTGGGGCAGGCGAGCCTCCGGGGTCGCCCACTCCGGGGCGTCCGCCAGCTCGGGCCGGCCGATGAGTTCGGTGAGCGGCTTCCAGCCGACGGGCTGCACGATGACGTACACGTAGTCGTTGGGGCCGCCCGGCGCGCACTTGACGGCCCAGCCGGGCTGGCCGCCGCCGGACGCGTTGCCGGACCTGGGAACTTCGTCGCCGAAGTCGTCGTTGGGATATTCAGCCAGCGGCCCATGCCCGAGGCGCTGCTGGTCCCGCAGTTTCACCCGGCACAGATTCAGCACGGCGTGCTGCATCGCCACGTTCACGCGCTGCCCGCGCCCCGTGCTCTCCCGCTGGAACAGAGCGGCGAGGATAGCTGCCACCGCGTGGATACCCGTGCCCGAGTCACCGATCTGGGCCCCCGTCGCCAGCGGCGGCCCGTCCTCGAAGCCGGTGGTCGACATCGACCCACCCATGGCCTGAGCGACGACCTCGTACGCCTTGAAGTTGGTGTACGGGCCGTCCCCGAACCCCTTGATGGAGGCATAGACGATCCGCGGATTGATCTCCTGGATGCGGTCCCAGGTGAAGCCCATGCGGTCGACCGCGCCCGGCCCGAAGTTCTCGACCATGACGTCGGAGCGCCGGATCAGCTCGGTGAGGATCTCCTTGCCGCGCTCGGTCTTGGTGTTGAGGGTGATGCTCCGCTTGTTGCAGTTGAGCATCGTGAAGTAGAGGGAGTCGACGTCCGGGAGGTCACGGAGCTGCTTGCGCGTGATGTCTCCGGTCGGCGCCTCCAGCTTGACGACGTCCGCGCCGAGCCAGGCGAGCAGCTGGGTGGCGGAAGGACCGGACTGGACGTGCGTCATGTCGAGGACGCGGACGCCTTCGAGAGCCTTGGGCGACGTTCCTGCCGTGGAAGCCGTGGAAGCCGTGGAAGCCGTGGAAGCCGTGGAAGTCATGGGGGTCATCGGGGACACCTCACTTGTACATCGTCTGGTTCATGGTTCCGGGGGCGTACGCGTCCGGGTCGACCCAGACGTTGATGAGCGAGGGCTTGCCCGACTCACGGGCGCGCTGGAGCGCCGGGCCGATGTCGGCGGGGTCGCGGACCTCTTCTCCGTAGCCGCCCAGCATCTGCGCGAACTTGTCGTAGTGGACGTCACCGAGGGTGTTGCCGACCCGCTCGCGCTCCAGGCCGTACTTGGCGGCCTGGCCGTAGCGGATCTGGTTCATGGAGGAGTTGTTGCCGACGATGCCGACGAAGGGGAGGTCGTAGCGGACGAGGGTCTCGAAGTCCCAGCCGGTGAGAGAGAAGGCGCCGTCCCCGAAGAGGGCGACGACCTCCTTGTCGGGCCGCGCCTTCTTGGCGGCGAGCACGAAGGGGACGCCGACGCCGAGGGTGCCGAGCGGTCCCGGGTCCATCCAGTGCCCGGGCGACTTGGGCTGCACGACCTGCCCGGAGAAGGTGACGATGTCGCCGCCGTCGCCGATGTAGATGGAGTCCTCGGTCAGGAAGTCGTTGATCTCGCTGACCAGCCGGTACGGGTGAATGGGCGAGGCGTCCGACTTCAGGCTCGGCAGCCGCTTCTCGATGGCGGTCTGCTCGGCGGCGCGCAGTTCGTCGAGCCACTCCTTGCGCTTCGACGCGCCCCCGTTGATGCGTCCGGAGACGGCCTCGGTGACCGACTTGAGGACGAGCCCCGCGTCTCCGACGATGCCGAGGTCGACGTCCCGGTTCTTGCCGACGGTCCGGTAGTCGAGGTCGATCTGAACGACGGTCGCCTCCTGCGACAGCCGCTTGCCGTAGCCCATGCGGAAGTCGAAGGGCGTACCGACGATGACGATGACGTCGGCGTTGGAGAAGGCGTACCGGCGCGAGAGCTGGAAGTGGTGCGGGTCGCCGGGCGGCAGCGTGCCGCGTCCGGCGCCGTTCATGTAGGCGGGGATGTTGAGGGCGCGTACGAGGTCGACGGCGGATTCGGTGCCGCGGGTCGTCCACACCTGGCTGCCCAGCAGGATCGCCGGCTTCTCCGCGTGTACGAGAAGGTCGGCGAGCCTCTCGATGGCCTCGGGGTCACCGGCCGAGCGGGTCGAGGCCCGGTACTGGCCGGCGGCGGGGATCCGGGCCTTCTCCACCGGCACCTTGGCGTCCAGAACATCGCGCGGGATCTCCAGGAAGGACGGCCCCGGCGCCCCGTGGTAGCACTCGCGGAACGCCATGGACACCATGTCGGCGACCCGCGCGGTGTCCGGCACGGTCGCCGCGAACTTGGTGATCGGCGTCATCATGTCGACGTGCGGCAGGTCCTGCAGGGACCCCATCTTGTGCTGGGTATGGGCTCCCTGGCCGCCGATCAGCAGCATCGGGGACTCCGCGCGGAAGGCGTTGGCGACACCGGTCACGGCGTCGGTCGTGCCGGGGCCCGCCGTGACGACGGCGCAGCCGGGCTTGCCGGTGATGCGTGCGTAACCGTCGGCGGCGTGGGCGGCGACCTGCTCGTGGCGTACGTCGACGACCTCGATGCCCTCGTCGACGCAGCCGTCGTAGATGTCGATGATGTGGCCGCCGCAGAGCGTGTAGATGACCTCCACGCCCTCCGCTTTGAGTGCCTTGGCGACCAGGTGACCACCGGAGATGAGGTTCTGGCTGTTGTCGTCGGGCATGGCGAAGTCCTGTCCCTTCGTAGGGGATTGGGTGCGCGGAAGTGCAGCTCGTACGTGGTGCGCGCACTGTTCCTTGATGCCGTCGCGGTACATTGCATACAGTCGACGAATACTGTATGAAGCTTGTTATCCCGCATCCGGTGGGTGGTGTCCAGGGGGCGTGCGGACTTTTCAGAGGGAGCCGAGATGGACCTGTTCGAGTACCAGGCAAGGGAACTCTTCGACGAACACGGCATTTTGGTACCGAGGGCAGAGGTCACCGCCTCACCCAAGGAGGCGCGTGAGATCGCCCGCAGGCTCGGTGGCCGCGTCGTCGTCAAGGCGCAGGTGAAGACCGGTGGGCGAGGCAAGGCGGGCGGCGTGAAACTTGCCGCCGACCCGGCCGCCGCCGAACTGACAGCACGCCAGATCCTCGGTATGGACATCAAGGGACATACGGTCGGCAAGGTCATGCTGGCCCAACCGGTCGACATCGACAGCGAGTTCTACGTCAGTTACGTACTCGACCGTGCGGCCGGCCGGTTCCTCGCGATCGCCTCGGCCGAGGGCGGTATGGACATCGAGGAGGTCGCCGCCACCCGCCCGGACGCGGTGGCGCGGATCCACATCGACCCGGCCGAGGGCGTCACCTCGGCGAAGGCCGCCGAGGTCGCAGAGGCCGCCGGCCTGCCCCCGCAGACCGTCGACGTCCTGGTCAGGCTCTGGGACGTACTCATCCGCGAGGACGCCGTCCTCGTCGAGGTCAACCCCCTCGTCCGTACGGCGCAGGGGCAGATCCTCGCCCTCGACGGCAAGGTCACCCTCGACGACAACGCCCGCTTCCGACAGGCACGTTGGGGCGACCAGGGCTCGACGCACGACGACCCGCTGGAGGCGGCCGCCGCGGCAAAGGGGCTCAACTACGTGAAGCTGGACGGCGAGGTCGGCATCATCGGCAACGGCGCGGGCCTCGTCATGTCGACCCTCGACGTGGTCGCCGGCTGCGGCGCGCGCCCCGCCAACTTCCTCGACATCGGCGGCGGCGCCTCCGCACAGATCATGTCCGACGGCCTCTCCGTCATCCTCTCCGATCCGGCCGTCAAGTCTGTCTTCGTCAACGTCTTCGGCGGCATCACCGCCTGCGACGCGGTCGCCGACGGCATCGTGCAGGCGCTGGACAGCGTCCAGTTGACCAAACCACTGGTCGTCCGCCTCGACGGCAACAACGCCGTACGCGGCCGGGCGATCCTCGACGACCGCGCGCATCCGCTGGTCCAGCAGTCCACCACCATGGACGGCGCCGCGCGCCGCGCCGCCCAACTCGCCAACGCAGGCTGAAGGAGCGGGACATGGCCATCTACCTCACCAAAGAGAGCAAGGTCCTCGTCCAGGGCATGACCGGCGGCGAGGGCATGAAGCACACCCGGCGCATGCTCGCCGCCGGCACCGACGTCGTCGGTGGCGTCAACCCGCGCAAGGCGGGGCAGAGCGTCGACTTCGACGACCGCGTCGTCCCCGTCTTCGGCTCCGTGGGCGAAGGCATCGAGGCGACCGGCGCCGACGTCAGTGTCGTCTTCGTCCCACCTGCCTTCGCCAAGGCGGCAGTCGTGGAAGCCGCCGACGCCGGTATCGAACTCGCCGTCGTCATCACGGAGGGCATCCCGGTCCACGACTCGGTCGCCTTCACCACGTACGCGAGGGCCAAGGGCACCCGGATCGTCGGACCCAACTGCCCCGGCCTGATCACCCCGGGCCAGGCCAACGTCGGCATCATCCCCGCCGACATCACCAAGCCCGGCCGCATCGGCCTGGTCTCCAAGTCCGGCACACTCACCTACCAACTCATGTACGAGCTGCGGGACATCGGCTTCTCGACCTGTGTCGGCATCGGCGGCGACCCCGTCGTCGGCACCACCCACATCGACTGCCTGGCCGCCTTCCAGGACGACCCCGACACCGAACTCATCGTCCTGATCGGGGAGATCGGCGGCGACGCCGAGGAACGCGCGGCCGCGTACGTCCGCGACCACGTCACCAAGCCCGTCATCGGCTACATCGCCGGGTTCACCGCGCCCGAGGGCAAGACGATGGGCCACGCCGGCGCCATCGTGTCCGGCTCGTCCGGCACGGCCCGGGCGAAGAAGGAAGCCCTGGAAGCGGCGGGCGTACAGGTGGGCGGCACCCCGACCGAGACGGCCCGGCTGGTGCTGGCCCGCCTCGAAGCGGAATGTGCTGCCACTCATGGTTGACATGGCATCACTTCCGGACGCCACCCAGCTCCGCTAGCGCCCCCGCACAACCTTTCCCCGTACGACCTCACTTCGCGCCGTACGACCCCACCTCTCGCCATACAACCTCACCTCGCGCCGTACGACGCCTCGCCGTACGACGCCTTCTTGTACGACGTCTCCGTCTGGGAGTACGCAACCTCGGTGCTCCCGTGCATACGTGAGTGCGACTCCGGCGCTCCTGTACTGCCGTACTCCCGTAACGCGAGACGAGCCATGCACAACCGCCCCCGACTGTGCACCGAGAGCGGAGCAACCGAATGGCACCGACCCTCACCCTCAAGTCCCACACTTCCTGGACCGACGCCTGGCAGCGCTGTCTGGCCGCGGCACCCGAGGCCTTCAGGGACGACCGCGTCCTCAACCTCTGGGGCGCCGCCTGGCGGGCGGACGGCAGGGCACTGCCCGCCATGAGCCCCGTCGACGGCAGTCCCATCGCTGGGCCGCCTCGACTGGACGGCGGCACGGCCCACAGGGCCGTCCGCGCGGCCCTCGACCACCACCGCGCCTGGCGGCACGTACCTCTCGACGAACGCCGGGCCCGCGTCGCGGCCACCCTCGACGCACTCACCCAACACCGCGAACTGCTCGCCCTCCTCCTCGTCTGGGAGATCGGCAAACCCTGGCGCCTCGCGCAGGCCGACGTCGACCGGGCCATCGACGGAGTGCGCTGGTACGTGGACGGAATCGAGCCCATGATCGAGGACCGGACCCCGCTGGACGGACCCGTGTCCAACATCGCGAGCTGGAACTACCCGATGAGCGTGCTCGTTCACGCAATGCTGGTACAGGCACTGGCAGGGAACGCGGTCATCGCCAAGACCCCGACCGACGGCGGCGTCGCGTGCCTCACCCTGGCCTGTGCGCTCGCCGCCCGAGAGGGAATACCCGTCACCCTCGTCAGCGGCAGCGGAGGCGAACTGTCGGAGGCGCTCGTGCGCGCGCCCGAGATCGGCTGCGTCTCCTTCGTCGGCGGCCGCGACACGGGCGCCGCGGTGGCGACCGCCGTCGCCGACCTCGGCAAACGACACGTACTGGAACAGGAGGGCCTGAACACCTGGGGAATCTGGAACCACACCGACTGGGACGCGCTGACGGCAGTCGTCCCCAAGCTCTTCGACTACGGCAAACAGCGCTGCACGGCCTACCCGCGCTTCGTCGTCCAGCGTGAGCTGTTCGACGAGTTCCTGACCGCGTACCTCCCGGCGGTCCGCACCCTCCGCGTCGGCCACCCCCTGGCCGTCGAGCAGTCCGAGGATCCGTACCCGCAGCTGGACTTCGGGCCGGTGATCAACGCGGCCAAGGCGAAGGAGTTGCACGACCAGGTCGCCGAGGCGATCAACCGCGGCGCCGTCCCGCTGCACCGCAGCAAGCTCGCCGACGCCCGTTTTCTGCCGGGCCAGGACACCTCGGCGTACGTCCAGCCGGTCACGATCCTGAACCCGCCCCCGTCCTCCCCGCTCCACCACGCGGAACCCTTCGGCCCGGTCGACACCATCGTCCTGGTCGACACGGAGGCGGAACTGCTCGCCGCCATGAACGCGTCGAACGGCGCGCTGGTCGCCACCCTGTCCACGGACGACGAGGCCACGTACAACCGCCTGGCCCCGCAGATCCGAGCCTTCAAGATCGGACACGGAAAGCCCCGCTCCCGCGGCGACCGCGACGAACTGTTCGGCGGCTTCGGCGCGTCCTGGCGCGGCGCGTTCGTGGGCGGAGAGCTCCTGGTGCGCGCGGTCACGCACGGCCCGGCGGGAGAGCGGCTGCCGGGCAATTTCCCGGAGTACCACTTGATGCCGTGACGGTTGCCGTGTCGGTCGTTGTGACCGACGCCGTGACGGCGAGACGGTGACCGCGGGTGGGTGGCGCCGCAGACGCGACACCACCCACTCCGTAGCAGTTCGGTAACCCATGGTGAAGCCCGAGGCGCGCCCCTCGCGCCTCGCCGGGCGCCCCGCCTGGCGAGGAAACGCAGGTGAAAGCCACTCCGAAAGCTTGGTATTGTTGTCCATGTCGCCGCGGGGAACACCCCCGTCCAGGCGGCAGACACCTAGTCCGGGTGGCGGAATGGCAGACGCGCTAGCTTGAGGTGCTAGTGCCCTTTATCGGGCGTGGGGGTTCAAGTCCCCCCTCGGACACACCTTCTGTACACGCGGCCTGTTTTCAGGGCAGCGTCGATCGGCACCCGATCTCGGCCTGAGGCCGGGGCGGGTGCTTTTCGCTGTCTGTCTCCGTACTCGCGTGGAGCTCTGCCTGGTCAGTCGAGGTGTATGCGCTCCTTTCCGGAGGTTTGGGCGGTGATGGTCCGGGCCGCCGGGTCGAAGAGGAGCCCGATCTGGTGCCCGCGCAGATATGTGGCTGCCGCTTCGGCGGGCGGTGCTGTCGGGGCTCCGGTGGTGCGCACGTGCAGGGCGGGCAGGGCCGCCCAGCCCCGATCTTCGCGGACGTAGGCGTTGCGTGGCCGGGCGGGGTCCGGTGGGGTGGTGCTGGAGTGGCCGTGGCGGCACCGGTAGGCGGGGTGCTGGTGGGGCCAGCAGGACTCCATCCGCCGTCCGCAGATCCCGCAGGTGAGCAGGCCGGCCAGCCGGTAGGTGTGCCCGGGCTTCTGGGCGGTGGCGCGGATGGACTGGGCCCGGACGAACTCCGTCTCGTTCACCAGCGCCGGGTGGGCGAGTTGGCGGGAGATGACCCACTCGTCGCGGGGGTTCCAGCGCATCACGTCACGGTCCCCGAGGGTGTTGTTGTCCGGGTCGAGGAGGATGTGGTCGGTGCGCTGGCGGTTCCAGACCTGGCGGCCGGTGTAGCAGGGGTTGCTCAAGATCGCGCGCACGGTGGTGAGGGACCACTGGCGGTGGGTACGGTGCGGGTTGCGCTGAGGGTCGGCGGCGGACGGGCAGGGGATGCCCACGTCGTTCAGGGCGCGGGCGATACGGGGCGTGCTGTGTCCGGCCAGACGCTGGGCGAAGATCCATTTCACAATGGGGGCGTACTCGGGGTGGGGGTCGAGGCACTGGAGGCGGACACCGCGGCGGGCCAGGGCCCGGTTGGGATGCGGGCCGGCGTCCACCTGCCGATATCCGTACGGTGGGCGCCCGCCGAGATAGCGGCCCTGGTCGCGGGCTTGGATGGTCATGGCAGTGCGTACCCGGATGCGGATGCGGGCGATCTCGCGTTTGGGGAGGATGCCCAGCAGGACCATCAGCTCTTCCTGGGCGAGGATGTTGGGGTCGAGGGGTCCGCCCAGCTCTGGGATCCACACCGGTATCCGGTAGTGCTCGAACAAGGGGGCCAGTGCGGCGAATTGGTTGCCGTAGAAGGCGCGCTCGCTGGAGCCGATGACGATGGCATCGAAGCCGCGGTCGGGATCGGCCAGGGCGGCCACGAGCGCGGCGGCCCGCGGGCGGCGGGTCCAGGGCAGGACGCGGCTGTGCCCGACGTCGAAGAACTCGGCCGTCACCCGCCCGTACCCGGAGGTGATCGCCTGTGCGCGGAGCAGCTGCCAACCCAGGGATGTCTCCGGATCCTGATGGTCCTCGGTGGACACCCGGCCGTAGAACGCGAAGCGCAGCCCGTCAGGCGCAGCGGGTTCGGAGCCGGGTGAGGGCCGGGCGGTCTCACTCGCCCAGGTGGCCAGCATGCCGGATCGCCCGACGCTTTGATCGGTGTCGAGAGCGAGAGTTCGCCCCGCCATTCGTCTCACCTCCCGCGTACGAGGCCGCCGGTCCGGCTCGGTCGGCCCTGGACGGAGAGCGGGTGCGGCCGCGCGTCTTGTCCGGGATGGCTTCGCCTGTGGCTGAGATGCCTGTTGGAGTGCGGGAGCACAACCAGCGCACTGGCGCATCCGAGGTGTTCGCTTCAGTTGAGGAGCGGGGCCGGGGAGGCATCAGGGAGCCGGAGGCCGGCCGGTTCGGCTTCCTGAGGCAGTTGTGGGCAGTAGCCCTGGTCGGCCAGCCAGGCACGGGCCGGCCGCGCTGCCGCTCGTCACTCAGCCGGTGATAGTCGCGCCATGCCTGGTCGCCTGACGTCAAGACAACCGGGCCGGGCGGCGGACTCCCGCCGTGCGGGAACGGTCGGCTCAGCGGCGCTTCTTCCGCTTCTTGCCCTTGGCGTTGCCGGCGGCCTTCCGTTTTCGCGCCGCGTCCGCCCGCAGCCGTCCCCACGAGGCGGCTCTGCTGCGCAGCCCGGTCACGTCGATCCGGGCGAGACGCTCAAGGCCGGCCCGGTCCGGGTGGCCGGAGGCGCATGCCAGCCGGAGCATGGTGGTGAACATCTCGGCGTCGCCCCTGGAGTGGCCCAATTCCGCCAACAGGCCGTCCTCGCCGCCGAGTTCCCGCATAAGGAGCAGGCTCTCGGCGACGGCCAGGGCGGACTCGCGCTCGTCCATGTCCTTGATGGCGGGCAGGGTGGCGGATCCGGTGGTGTCACCCGGGTCCGCGGTGTGCTGTCCTGCCACCCGCTCCTGTGCGATCAGGAGGGCGTTGGGGGCCAGTTCCGCGTCGTCCCGCAGCGTGCGCAGCAGCTGTGGGCCGAGTCCGTCGGGCAGGTCCATGGTGAGGAGGCGCAGCATCGCGTTGCGCCGGGTGTGCAGGCGGACCCGGGTGAGCGCCCCGGCGAGAGCGGGTCTGGCAGCGTCCCAGCCGCCCTGCGCCGCGATCCACCCGGCGAGCTCCGCACGGGTCTCGTCGGGCCCGTACTCGTCGAGCAGTGAGGCGAGCAGGGCCGTGGCGTCGGCCTTGCGCAGATCACCCAGGGCGGGGGCGCGGCGGCCGAGGGAGGTGAGCAGCGCGCGGACAGCGTAGGTGCCGAGCGGGGTGAGCCGGACAAGTTCGACGTCGTCGCCCTCGCAAGCGCTCAGGAGGTCCCGGCCGGGAGCGGCGTCTTCGGGGCGACCGGCGCCCGGTCCGCCCGCCGTAGCGAGGGCGCGCAGGGGTTCGGTGATCGTGGTGTCGACGGGGCCGCGCGTGAGATCGACCATCCCCGCTGCCGCGAGGAGGCGGAATACGGCGTGCAGTTCGGCGGCGGAGTGCCGGTCGGAGGCGTCCGCGGCATCCTCCGTCACGAACCAGTCGTCGTCCTCCAGGTAGCTGGTGCGCACCGTGTGCCAAAGCAGTGGCCACGGCGTGGCGGCCGGCATTCCGTACAGCGCGGCGAGGACGTCGGGCAGCAGCAGGTCGAAGCGTGGGTAGAGCCGGGACGGGACATCCCATACAGGGCCGGTGAGGAGCGGATCGCGCAGCCCGGGCAGCGCGGTGAGCGCACGGGCCGCGAGAGCGAGAGGGTCCTCCCGTACGGCCCTGGCGCCCGCGACCGCCACAAGGCGGCCCCCGTACACCCGCACCAGACGGGCCTCGCGCGCCCACTCCACAAGGAGCCGCAGGTAGGGGAGCTGGTCGGCGCGGCGAATACCGTCGAGCACGTCGCCGGCGAGATGTCCGAGCGGGCCCGCCGCCGCACCCAGGCCACGCTCCGTGCCGAGCAGGCGGGCGAGCTCGATCGCGTCGGCGGTCTTCAGGCGGCCGGTCTTCGTCACCGGACGCCCGTCCTTGCCGAGCCATCGGGCGATCTCCGCGAGTTGCCCGAGCACACCCGCGTCCGCGGCGGCCCGGCGCAGCGACGAGTCATCGTGCAATGCCACCGCGGGCAGCGCCGGTTCCCGTTCCTGGAGCAGGCTGCGGCCGCCGGGACCGGCCCCGGTGGCCATGACCCCGCCGGACAGCCGGTTCAGCATGACCTTCTCGAGTTGCTCCTCGTCGTAGGCGACGCGGCCCGCGCGGGCATCGGAAAGGAAGCGGTCCAGGGAGCGCTCGCTGTGGATATCGACGCCTGAGCGGGCTGCCGTGAGCATCCAGAACTTGGCTGGGCCCATGAACCGCGGGTCCTGCATCGCCTCGGCATGGGCGGCCCGCAGCTCCTCGGCGGTCTCGCGCAGGCGGCCGGGGTTCTCGGAGCGCGGGTCGAGGATGCCGGCGGCGGCCAGGAACTCCACCAGAGCGGCGACGGCGCCCGGAGCGTCGTTGTCGTCGGCCTCCTGCGGAGGGACGGTGACGTGCCGGGGCAGCCATTCCAGGAGCAGCGCCCGCACATGCTCCTCGCGCCAGAGAGCCAGGCGCCCGTCCGCCGTGCCGCGATGCCGGTACTCCAGGGCGTGGGCGAGGAAGAACTCGTCGAGTGCGCTGCGGCTCTCGTCCGGGCCGGCGGTGGCCAACTGCTCGTGCCGGTGCTCGATGACGAGGCGGACCAGGCTGTCGCACGCCGACTCGAAGTCGTCCTCCCGGTCGTCACCCTCCGCGTCCGTGGTCCGAACCGGAGAGATGAGCGCAGGGCCGGTGAAACGGGGGTCGGCGTCAAACAGCAGCCTCACGCTGAACCATCACTTTCTGATGAACTGGATGTCGACTGCCAGCTGCGGGACGTGTTACGGACACGGACTTTGCCCACGCCCCGCGCCGTCCTGGGTAGTGGACGCGGCGTGACACGAACGTCAGCTGTCGACAATACGCCGATCGGAACCAGGCGCGGCATGGGGCTTGACAGATCTCTGCGCAGGCCTTTGGCCGTGGCCTTGTGCTGATCGAGCCTGAGCCGGGCGATCTGATCGCGGCGTACACATGGCCACTGTTGTTGCAGGCCGGGGGCTTGCCAGAGCTGTCCGTCCTGCTGTGAGCGAGCCGTCGTCGGACCTGGCCCCTGGCCGGAAACCGGCCCACGCCATACGCTTGAATACCTGGATGGCAGCCGTAGTGACCGCAGAGACCGTGCAGCAGACCGCGAGCAAGGCCGCCTTCCGTGCCGGGGAGCAATTCCACGGTCAGGGGGCCGTCCGGGAGTGCGCCGCGGCTGATGGCGGTGCCGCCGGAGGAGTCGTCGTCCAAGGGGCGCGGAACAGCGTCTGGGTCGGAGTGGTCGGCCGACGGCTGACCGGCACCTGCGACTGCGGCTCCCGCAGTACTTTCTGCGCACACGCCGTGGCGCTCGCTCTCGCCGCCGTGCACGATGGCATCGGCTGGTCTCCCGCGCCGCAGCGGGACGTGGACCGGGCCGATGCCGCGGCGGCCTTCCGTTCCCTTTCGGCCGCCGAGCGCGGCGGTGTGCTCGACGCGTTGCTCGCCGAGCGGCCTGAACTGCGCGCGGACGCACAGCGCCTTGCGCTCACCCTGCTCAGTCCGGCGGGCACTTCGCGGAGCGCTCCCGACGCCTTGGCCGCGCTGTCGGACCTGCGTGAGGACACCGCGGCAGGCGTCGAAACGGTCCTGGGCGACCTCGACATCGAGGATATGCGTGCCGGACGCCAGCCGGGCCGCGGCTATGTCGATGAGTACGAGGCGGCCGGGGAGTTGGTCGAGGTCGCTCTGCAGCCGTACAAGGACGACGTGACCCGCAGGCTCCGTCTCGGCCTCTCCGACGCCGCCCGGGCCGTCGCCCTGGGGATCATCGACGGCCTGCGCGCCTGTGAGGGCTCCTACGACGGCGACCAGGTGCTCTGCTACGCGGGGGAGGACCTCGCCGAGTCCTACGGCTGGGGACTGCGCGAGCAGTTCCGTAAGGCTGGAGCGCCGCTGTCCGACATTCGCCCCGCGTAGTCGCCTCCCGTCCCACCCCGGCCCGAAGTCCCGAAAGGGCACCTCATGGCCTCCAGGCCGCACCCTGGTGCCGGCACTGACCGAGGAACTCGCCGCGGAGTACCGCGCGGCCCGGATGCCCACCAGGCCGCAACCCTCTCCCGGCTCGGTGCCCAGGCCCTGGTCGAGGGCTGAACGGACCCGTCAGAAGGCCAGCTCCTCCCAAGAGATATGAATCTTGAACGGTTCGGGGAAAACGACCCCCGCGTCGCCTGGCTCCCACTCGCCCACGGGGACGTATACCGCAGGGCGCAGCGGCTTGACCTTGAGTCCGTCTGCTTGGATCGGGGCGAGCTCATAGGCCCGTACCCAGGTGATGTCCCAGGTCTTGGCGGAGTCGAGCTCAACCTCCCAGTACCAGGGGATGCCCGCCTCCGCGTACCGGTCCATCTTCCAGTTCCGACGCTTTGGCGTGTCCGAGCCGGAGAGCACCTCGCCGACCAGGGCCACATCAGCGGCGAAAGTGTCGGACCCGCGCTCGAGGCAGTGGCGGACCAGGAAATCCGGCGTGAGGAAGCTGCTCTTGTCCGGGGCGAAAAACACGTTGGTCTCCACGCCGACCTGCCAGCACTGTCCGTTGCCGCCGGTCGCCGGGCCGGACATCGCGCGCCTGGCGCAGGTCTCCAGCGCATTGCGCATACGCACGCTGAACTGCTGATGCTCGAACGGGCCACGCCGCGCCCGCACGACCCGCCCGTCCCACAGCTCTATCCCGCCGGCGACCTCATCAGGCAGCCGCTGCAACTCGTCCCAGGTCAATCGCTCGGGAATCGCATGTTCCGGACCCTCGACCGCGTCTGTCGGCATGCTGTCCTCCACCCGACGATTCCTGCGTTTCACTCTAGCGGGCCGGTGCGACAGCACACGCACTGACCGGCGCTGTCTCGCCGTCTGTGCCGCCTCACCAGCCCCCCAGCACTCTCGGCCGCGCAGAGAGGAGACCGCCTGCGAATCGAAAGTTGTTGGCGGGCTGTTTGTCGGTTGGTTCGTCGCTCGTCAACGTCACGTCGGCCGTGAGTCCGACCGGTGGCGGCCGCGGCAGGATCGACCGGCTTCGGCGCCGCGTCCGCAGGGACGGGGTCGCCGCCGTTCCTGCCGACGGGACCCCGTCACTGCCCGGCCGTCCGGGTGTGGGAGTGGCGGCTACCAGGCGTCCTGGGTGGCGAAGTAACGGCGCCAGAGGTCGAGCTTCTGGTCCGATGCCACGCGCATCGGACCGTAGTTCTCGCCGATTCGAGAGCGTCGAAGCCCTCGTCGATCAGTCGGGCGGCCATGCGTGGGGCCTTGAGGCGGATCAGTTCCATGAGTCTGCGGCGGTCCACCTACCTGTCGGGCAGGGAATGGGCCAGGGGCGCCGACAAGCCGGTCTACACCTACTTCTGGACGCACCGTCCGCCCGGCTCCGACCACGGCCTACGGGGCGCCTACCACGGCTCCGAGATCGTCGCCTGAACCGCCCAGGACCGCAGGATCGCCGACACCCTCTCCTCCTACAGCGGCCTTCGACGGGATCGTGCTGCGCTGGGTACGCGAGGACTTCGCCGCGGTACGCACCCGCTGGCCCGAGTCGACCGACTCCTACGGGGACGACTACACCGCCTACACGCAGCGGCTGCAGACCGACGCGCGCACCTACGCGGAGGCCGGCGCGGCCCGGGTGCACATCGTCAGCGCCACCCTGGCCGCGTACGACGTGTTCGCCGTCCGTGAAGGGCACGATGCCGAGACCCCGGACACCCGCCGCACGTTCAGCAGGCATGTGGTGCGCGCCCACCCGGACGAGTCGCTGGCCTGGCACCCGCCGCGGAACGGGCCATGCTGGTGCGACTCGGGCCGAAAATACAAGAAGTGCTGCGGCGCCCCGGCCGATAACTGATCACGCAGGGAAGGACCCCACAGTGGAGGGTCTGTCGGACCAGGACCTCGACGCCATGATCGCCGAGGCGCTCGTTGATGCCTACGGCGAGGACGAAGAGCTGGTCGGCTTCCATATCTTGCTCAGCGACCGCGTTACCGCGCCCTTCACCACCGAAGTGTTGGGAGTTGACGTCATCGTCGAGGAGATCGACCTGCGACCAGGCAGCGGAGTGGTAGCGATCTGCCGCCGCGGACGGATCCTCCAACCCATAGGGCTGCGAGACCTGCCGCTGCCCGACCCTCCGCCCGAGGGCACCGAATGGATCGAAGCTTTCCGCCACTGGGCCCTGTGAAGCCCTTCGGTGAAAGTGTCCCGAAGAGGGAGGGATCCATGCTCCGGAATCGACGGGGCCCTTGCCCCTGCCCCTCGATAAGGCCGGGACCAGAGAGCGCCACCCCTGTGAGGGATGTCGACCGGCGTCCAAGTTCAATACGCTGAGTGGTATCTGCCCTACACCGATAGCTCAAGTACCGCGGTGAGACACGCATTCCGTGGGCTCCCGGTATCGATCCCCCTCGGACACAACCACTGACGATACGCAATTGAGGGCCTCGACCTTAGGGTCGCGGTCCTCGTTGTGTGTTCGTAGAGCCGTTCGGTTCGAGTCTGACGTTATGCTTGATCCGCTCGGTGGGGAAGCGCAACAGCTATCGCAACCAGATCATCAGCGTGGCCCGGTCGGGTCACCTGTACGGGTGATGGCAGTCAAATCCCTGTAGTGGGAAGCTCCGAGGGCTCCGTTGAAGGTTCTGGGGCCCGAGCGCGTGGCGCGGCGGGTTTCGTCACGGGAGAGCTCCGACAAGGGACGGACGGTGACCGGTGGGCGGGGAAAGACTGTACGACGCCCTGCTGACGGCCGCGATCCGGCTTGCGTCGACTCGGATGTCGCTGGCCGTGCCGTCGCTGCGGGCGGTGGCCCGAGCCTGTGAGGTCTCGGCCACCGCGGTCTACCGGCACTTCGCCTCGCAGAGTGACCTCAATCGGGCGGTGCTGCTGGCCATCGACGCGTCCTTCGTGGACAGCGTGGCCGGCAACGACGACCCCGGGCGGCCGCCGCGGGAACGGCTGCGTGGGCTCGCGCACGGGTATCTGCAGTGGGGTCTGGCCAATCCGGGCCTCTATCAGCTGCGCTTCGAGAGCGCAGACCAGCTCGGCACCGACTACGTGCACAGCAACGCGGCCGACGCTCTGCTGGCCCACATCGATGAGCTGGTGGATGCCTCGGGCGGCGCGGCGGGGCTGACCGCCGCCGACCTCTGGAGCTGCCTGCACGGTGTGGTGTCGCTGCGCATCCACAAGCCCGACCACCTCTGGCCCGAGGAGCCGGCGGCGCAGCTGGAGCGGCTCCTGACGGCCTGGGGGTTCGCCGCCTAACCACGGATCGGCCGTAGTCGTACGCCGACGTTGGTGGGGAACACCGCGAGCGTGACCCGTTCGCCGACCGGGCCGCCGGAGGTGTCCGGCTCGATGGTGAAGTTATGGCAGGTCATGGCGATCAGCAGCATGCTCTCGATGAGGGCCAGGTTGCGGCCGGGGCACAACCGCGGGCCGCCGCCGAAAGGGTGGGACGCCGGCGCGGCGGGCGGGTCCGACAGCCACTGCTCGGGCCGGAACGGGCCAGGGTCGGCGCCGTCGTCGGTCAGCAGGATGAGGACCGTGCCGGGGTCGACGCGCAGCCCGTCGCCGCCGTCCGGGATGGTGGTACCGGTCACGGCCTCCATGATCAGGTACGGGGACGGCGGGTTGACCCGGGCCGTCTCCTTGACCACGGCCTCGACGTAGCCGAGCCGGGACAGCGACGCCGCGTCGTCGGGGAGCTGCCGGTCGCCCAGCACCTCCGCGGTCTCGGCCCGGACCTTGGCCTGCGCCTCCGGGTGGTTGGCCAGGTGGTGCATGGCCCAGGTGACCTGGGCGGCGGTGTTGTCCTCGCCGGCGACCAGCATGCTAACGATGGAGCCGGCCGCGTCCTTCGCGGTCAGCGGCTCGTCGTGGTCGAGGCTGTGCTTGACCAGGGTGTCGAGATAGCAGGTGGGCTGCTCGCCAGCGCTCATCCGCCGGTGGGCGTCGGCGTAGCGGTCGGCCACCAGCGCGCTCGCCTCGGCCACGACGGCGTCGGTGCGCCGGTCGGCCGGCAGGCGGAACCATCGCCAGTACGGCACCGGGCTGTACATCCGGCGGACCAGCGTCGAGGCGATCAGCGGCAGCCGCTGGTGCACGCCGTCGGCGTGCGGCCGCCGGACCGCGTCGAAGTCGTAGCCGAGGGTCAGGCTGCCGATGACCTCGAGCGTGTACCGCGTCATCTCGTCGAGGACGTCGACCCGCCGGTCCGGTCCGGCCGCCGCCCAGTGGTCGCGCAGGCGGCCGGTCGACCGGACCATGGTGCCGAAGGCGTTGCGCAGCGAGGTGACGCTCAGCCCGGGCACGGCGCTGCGCCGCAGTCGGCGCCAGTCGTCGCCCTCGGCGTTGAACAGGCCGTGGCCGCCGATTTCATCGATCACGTCGGACAGGTAACTGGCGCGACGGAACGTCTGCGGCCGTTCCCGCAGGACGGCGCCGACGATCTCCGGTGCCGAGGAAACGACCGCGGTGATCGGGCCCAGCCGGACCCGGTAGGTCGGGCCGAGCCGGTCGCGCCAGCGAAAGAGCGTGCGGTGCATGGTGCCGCCGCGGGCCAGGGCCGGGCCGTGCCCGACGACGGGCAGGCCGGGCGGCTCGGGGAGATCGGCAATGGTCGGCATGGGGCACAATTCCTTCGAGGTTGACACCTGTTAACTTTTGGCGGGAGCGTACCAGAGCTGCCAGAGGCGGACCGATCATCGTGTGCGCGGCCGCGGTGACCAGGCCGCAGTCGTAGCTGACGGCGAACTCGAAGCGGCGCTCGCCGCCCGGCCCGGTGTCGCCCAGGTCGCGGACCATGAGGGCGCAGCCGTGTGTGCGCCCAGGATCACGACCGTCCACTTCTGGGCGAGCGGGTCGAGTGAGGGGCCTCGCGGTTTCACGGCAGGCGTCTGACCGTCTATTTCACGCGGCGATTCGCAACTTCTCGTACTGGTAGTTCGTTAGATCCGGTGGTGCTGTGAGTTGACGGTAGGTCGGGTTGGTCGTAGGCCGGTGGTAGGAGTCAACTGCTCTGCTGGAGGCCGGAGATGACCGCTCGCCGTCCGTGTCGGCCCGCGCCGGGGCCATTGGAGGAGCGGAGGAGTTCGCGGCCCAGTTCGACGACCTCTTCTTCAGCCTGGCGCAGTGGCGAGGTTTTCGCGAGTACCTGACCGGGCTGCTGGCGCCGCGGGAGCGGAACAAGACGATCACCTGCCTGGCCGGTGCGGAGCCGGTGACCGGTGCCGGGAGGCCGGGGGTGCAGCGGCTGCACTTCTTCCTGTCCGAGTCCCCCTGGGAGGCCGAGCGGGTCAACGACCGGCGCCTTGAGCTGCTGCGCGAGCAGGATGCGACGGCTCCGCACGACGGCGGGGTCATCGTGATCGACGACTCCGGGGACCGCAAGGACGGCACGGCGACCGCGAACGTGGGCCGGCAGTGGCTGGGCCGGCTGGGCAAGACGGACAACGGCATCGTCACGGTGACCACGGTGTGGACCGACGGCCGTGTGTACTACCCGCTGCACGCACACCCTTATACCCCCGCTCATCACTTCGCCCGCGGACGTTCCGATCCGGCCTTCTGCACGAAACCGCAACTGTCCGCTGCTCTGCTCTGCTCTCGCAGTCCGCGGGAAGGAAGCCGGCTTCGGCTGCCGGGCGGTGGTCGCCGACTGTGCTTACTGAAGTCAGCGACGACTGGTACCTCGCACTGCGCGAGGCCGGCCTGGCCTACGTGGTCGCGCTCAAGCCGCACCGCGGCACCCGGGCCCCGGCCGATCAGCCGCACACTCCCATTGAGGCTGCCCAGTCTCTGACCTGGAAGGATGCCAGGCGTCCCGGTGACTGGACACCCGTGGAGCGTCGCTTCCGCGACGGGCACACCGAGACCTGGTGGGCAGCTGATCCAAGTCTGGGCGGATACCGGCCCCGACTTGCCCTGCCGACTGGTCGTGGCCACCACCGACCCGGCCCGGCTGCCGGCGAAGGCCACCTGGTACCTGGCCACCAACCTGCCCCGCCCTGACGCACCCCACGCCTTCACCGGCCCGCACCCGCCGGCCGACCTTGCCGAGATCATCCGCCTCTACGGCCTGCGGCCGTGGATCGAGTGAAGTAGGCCGCCGACGAGGTGCCCCTGGTTGGGGTCCTTTTTCGACGGCCCCTTCCCGAACCGGACGGACCCGTTTTCGGG
>NZ_JBEZJY010000060.1:0-45847 GCF_040651415.1 Streptomyces sp. NPDC048484 | reverse complement strand
CGGGACGTCCAACAACGGCGCCTGCATGCCCGGCAGTTACCCGTGCCGGCAGATCACCGAACTACCGCAGCAGAGTCGATCTCCAACTGAAGGGCTAGTTGCCCCCATGAGCGGCGTAGGTGGCCCACAGGGTAGCGGGAGCTGTCCCATCGCATTCCAGTTGGCAGATTCGCAGTCCTTCGCGTTCACGGTGGCCGATTCGCATTGGATCTTGCTTCGATCGTGGGGTTTGAGTTCTGATCCACCTGGTTCGCTGCGCAGGGCCTGTCATGGTCGATTGCGGCAGGACCAGCAAGCCGGAGGTGGGGATGGATCTGGGGTTGGTCGACGTCGAGTGGATGGACGGCGACGGCGGGGGTCTGCGCCGGTCGTCGCTGAACGCGGTGCACCGGGTGGAGTTCGAGGCTGCGGCGCCTGTACGTCGGTTCGCTTCGTAGCGCGGACAGCGGCACTTCCCGGGCTGGTACTGGGCGGCGACGATGGGCTCGCTGGTGGGGTTCGAGTCGTGACTGGAGCGGGATCGGGCGATGCTGCTCGATCACGACCGCCGGGTGGTCGGGCTGTCGTCGCAGCCGTTCCGGGCGACGTGGCTGGGGGCAATGCGTCTCGTCTCACATACGCCGGACTATTTCGCCCGGCTGGAGGACGGCTCGGCTGTCGTGATCGACGTCAGGCCGAAGGACCGGGTGAGGCCGCAGGATACGGAGAAGTTCGCGGAGACCGAAGCGATGTGCCAGGCATTGGATGGCTGGTCGTACGTGCTGGTGCACGAGCCGGATCCCGTGGTGATGGCCAACGTCCGCTGACTGTCGGGCTATCACCATCCGCGCCACCGCATCCCCAGCCTGGCCGGGAGACTGCTGGACGCCTTCGACGAGCCGCGGCTTGTGTCCGACGGGTCCCTGGAGGCGGGCGACCCTCTGGAGATACTGCCTGCGCTGGTCCATCTGTTGTGGGCTGGTGAGTTGGAGGCGGATCTGACCGTCCCGCTGGGGGATGGTACGCAGGTTGTCCGCGTGGAGGGGATCGATGGGTGAGATCGCTCCTCGCGGGGTTCTGCGTGTCGGTGACCGGCTTCGCTTCGAGGGCCGAACAGTGCAGGTCGTCGGGCTGGAGGGGATGGTGCTGCGGCTGGTCGGTGAGGACACGGTGGAGATGCCGACGCTGTCGCAGCCTTTCACCCTGAAGTTCACGACCCGCTGGGGCACCGTGCGGCACACCCCGGACTTTCTGGTGCTGTTCCACGGCACCGCGCTGCTGATCGACGTCCGGCCAGCAGATCTGATCAGGCCGGCGCATCCCCCCGGCGTCGGCGGCAGTCCCGCACGTGCTGGGCATCGACGAGTTCGCCCTGCGCCGGGGCCACCGTTACGCCACGATCATCATCGACGCCGCCACGGGCGCGCGTGTCGACGTGCTCGCGGATCGAGTGAAGGAGCCGGTCGCCACCTGGCTGCGCACGCATGCGGGATTCGAGGTGGTGTGCCGGGACGGGGCCGCCAGCTTCGCCCAGGCCATCACGGACGCGGCACCCCACGTCGTGCAGGTCGCGGACCGCCGGCACCTGTGGCATCTGCTCGGCGCCGGGCCGGCTTCCCCCTCCTCCGCCAGCGCATCCTGCTCAGCTGATGCTCCGACAAACCCAACGATCACCGGCTACGAAAATCTTGGAAGACCCTGATTCATGACACTCCCACTTTGGCTGAGCCGATGCCGTCAGTAGCGCACCTCGTGGGCCTCGTATCCCCTGAGTCCCGCTGTGATGAGGGCGGGCACGAGTGTGTCCAGGTACCAGGCAAGGTCGGTGAGTTCCGGTGCCGAGGGAATGGGCCGACGGCCGATGCTGGGAATGAAAGATACATCCGTGCGACCGGCGTGGAACATGAGCATGCCGCCGGTCTTCGCCTCCGCGTGGTAGACGTTGAGGGCCACCGTGTACGGCAGGTTGGCCGTCGAGTCCAACACCGCCAGCGCCTCGTCGATGTGCTCGGGTGTGCTGTCGTACCACTCGTAAGAGTCGTCCTCGTCGTTGACCATGTATGCAACGTGGCCGACTGGTATCACGGCGGACCAACCCAACCTGGTCAGGGCGTCCAGGAGGGCGCGCGCGGTGGTCGGTCGCGTGAAGGTGAAATCGATGTCGGCGTCTCTGGATCCCACGGGGCCTCCATACGGCTTGAGCGATTGCGTTTCCCGCTGTAGGTCCCCGAGCCCACGTTCTGCGGCGAAGACGGCGACGCCACGCCGATGTCGACTGAGTCCTCGCGGTATCTGGCCGGACTGCGTGGCCTGGTCCGTACGTGCTTGTGCCGTCAGCGCCCTTGAAGTCCGTCCACAGCCCGTCGGTGCCCCGGACCAGGGGTGCCTTTCCTCGACATCAGTAGGGGCGCTGTCCTGACTATGTGTCCCAGAGGTGTTGGTGAGTGCGCCAGAGGCGTCTGAGGGTTTCGAGTTCGGTTCGGGGGAAGTGCTCACCCCACTTGCCCCGGTACCCGCTCTCGCCAAAGGTCTGGGCGACCTCGTCGAAGCAGCGGATCACCGCGCGGGAGAGCTGGTCGATGTCGAGCCAGCTTGACCAAATCTCCGTTCCCTTGTTGTCGTGATCGCTGCCATCGCGCAGTTCCAGCACGCGGCTCCAGACATCCTCGCCCTCGCGGTAGAAGATCCACCGGTAGGCCGTCGGCTCGGTCTCGAATTGGACACGGGTCTCCCTTTCGCCCGCGACGAGCCGGACCATCGCGGTCAAGAAATCCTCGGGCGCACTGGTGACGTAGGAGGCGGTGAGCTCGGCCTTTGTCTGATGATCCTCAAGGGTGATGTCGGCCCATCCGTGTGCCCCCAGAGTCCAGGTGATGCGGATGCCGGAGCCGGGTATCACTGCTGCTCTCCGGCGAGGAACTGCCGGATGTCGGAAGCCAGGGAAGCCATCTGCTCGCCGGCCTCCAGCCAGGTGATCACTGATGCGCCCCAGCCGCCCGCGGCCTTCGGCCATGGGTGCAAGGTCCAGGTCAGTCCGACGTACCCGCCGTAGCGGAAGACGGCCGACACCGCCAAGTCCCGGTCATTGGTCTGCCAGCTCCGTTCGCCGTCCCATCCTCGGTAGTCGGCGGCGAGCCCTTCCAGGAACGGGGCGAGATCCCTGTCCCAGATCCAGGCGACGACCTCGTTGACGCGAGCGGTCAGCCCCGGGGCCTTCAGCTCGACGGCATAGTGCACAGAGTCTGCGTCGAAGCTGAACCGGTCGCAGAACGTCACACCGATGGACGCGTTGTCCTGGCAGCGGATCGTCACACGAGGCCTGACGTCAGTGCTGTCGTCGAGAGAGTTCATGGGCGGAACGCTAGGTCAGGACCACGTGCGCCGTCATTCGGATTCATCGCCGTCGGGCGGCTGAACTTCAGATTTGGCCTGTCAGTGTGCGGTGGTCCCCAACAGCTTCCGCTGTCACTGGTTCCCCGTACCGTCTACGCATGGTTGATCAGCAGTGGACCGGTGTACGTCAGCGCGTGGCCGCGTTGGGTACCCAACCGACGAGTAGCAAGGTGTTCGGCTCGCTCGGGCACAGGTGGGCTCTGGAAGACCCGCTGGCCCATGACGGGCTTGCCGAACTCGAAGCGCAGATGGGTGTGCGGTTGCCGGATGACTACCGGAATTTCCTCACCTCCGTGGGCGCAGGCGGCGCGGGTCCCGCATACAGCCTCTTCCCCGTCCGCCGCGTACAAGGCCGCTGGCGCCGGGAAGGAGATGGCGCCGACCTCGCCGACCTGACCATGCTCGCCCGGCCGTTTCCTGACCACGGCCCGGATCCCGAAGACCTCGAAGCACTTCTCGCAGTGCGCCCGGAGGAAGAGGACTTCGAGGAGATCGAGGACTTCGACGACGCCATCGAGGCGTGGGACGAACGCTGGGAACCCCTGATGTTCGCCCCCGAGCGCACCGCCGGCGCCATCGTGATCTCTCACCTCGGCTGCGCCCAAAGGGAGTGGTTGATCATCAGCGGCACCCACCGCGGCACCATCTGGTCCGACTGCCGGGCAGATGACACCGACCTCGTCCCGCTCCTCGGCCAGGCCGGGAAGCCGGTCACCTTCGCCCGCTGGTACATCGACTGGCTGCAACAGGCGGAGCTCACTACACACCAGCCATCTACGAACGCCTGACACTGAGCACCCGGGACGCACGACTCTGCGCCGTCGTCACAATGAGTGTTGTAGTTGTCCACACGGGCCAACTGCAACACTCAGTCACAGCCGCGACCGTCCCCGCAGCCGCGAAAAGCCGAGCCCGCCGGACGCCGGGATCCGCGCAAGGCGGGCGCGAGCCCAAGGCGGGCGCGAGCCACGACAGACGGGCGGCGGCGGAAGACGGGCCCGGCGGCTTCACCGCGGCCGCGGCGCCGCCGTGCTGTCGCGCACCACGAGCCGCGTGGACACGAGTGTGGTCCCGTGCTCCGGCGCGTCCTGGCCCATCTGCCGCAGCACACCCTCGACGCAGCGCCGGCCCACCTCGGCGAAGTCCTGGTGGACCGTGGTCAGGGGTGGCAGGAAGGAGCCGGCCTCGGGGATGTCGTCGAAGCCTATGACGCTGACGTCGTCGGGCACGTGCCGGCCCCGCTCGTGCAGCGCCCGCAGCAGGCCGAGCGCCATCTGGTCGTTGGCCGCGAACACCGCGGTGCAGTCCCGCTGTCCGGCCAGTTCGAGACCGGCCCGGTAGCCGGACTCGGCCGACCAGTCGCCGCGTACCAGTGGGGGCGTCGAGCGCCCCGCCCCGGTGAGCTCGGCGCGCCAGGCGTCCGCCCGGCGCTGCGCCGAGAAGGACTCCTCGGGGCCCGCGAGGTGCCAGACCGTGTCGTGGCCGAGGCCGAGCAGGTACCGCACGGCGTCGCGGCTGCCGCCCGCCTGGTCGGCGTCGACCACGGTGTAGCGGTCACCGGCGTCCGAGTCGGCCACCACCACCTTGATGTGCGGCGGCAGCGAGAGGGTCACCGCGTCGAGCAGGTGCACCTCCAGGATGACGATGACGGCATCGACGGCCAGTTCCCCCAGCCGGGAGAACGCGCCACGCACCTCGTCCTGGGTGGGCACGGCGACGGGCAGCAGCGTCACCGCGTAGCCCTCGTGCGCCGCGGAGGTCGCGATCGCCTCCAGCGTGCGGACGTTGCCCGTGGTCGACAGCCCAAAGGTGATGACACCGATGGTGCGGAACTCGCCGCGCTTGAGCGCCCGGGCGGCGCTGTTGGGCCGGTAGCCCAGCTCGCGCATGGCGGCCAGCACCTGCTGCCGTGTCTCCTCGTTCACACCCGCGTAACCGTTGGAGACACGCGAGACCGTCTGCGAGGAGACACCGGCCAACTGGGCGACATCCGCCATGGACGCGCTCTGCGCCCGGCGGGACGCCCGTTTCCTGGTACGCGCCGCGGCCTGCGGTCTGCCCGGCGAGGCACTGTCCGCTGTGTCCACCCGTCTCCCTCGACGTTTCGAACCGTAGTTTCCTCAAATGACCCTTGACCACCGTCAACGGGGCAGTGTAGACATGCCGCCATCAGATGTTTACGTAAACATAACAGGCCAGGGAGTCTTCCAGTTCTTCGTGTTTACGCAAACATCATCGGCGCACGGCGCCGGGTTTCGCGAGAGGGACGAGCGAGGAACGACATGACGACGCTACAACCGCCGGCGGCTGCGAAAGCGCGCACGGCACGGCCCCCCGCGCAAGGGGACCGCCGCTCCTGGACCGGGTGGGGTTTCATCGGTCCCTTCGTGGCCGTGTTCGCCCTCGTCTTCCTGGCCCCGATCGCGTACTCGATCTATCTCAGCCTGTTCCGGGACCAGTTGATCGGCGGCACCCAGTTCGTCGGCCTGGACAACTACCAGCAGGCGCTGCAGGACGACCGGTTCTGGGACTCGCTCGCACGGGTCTCGCTCTTCCTCGCCGTCCAGGTGCCGATCATGCTCTTCGTCGGCCTGCTGATCGCCCTCGCGCTGGACAGCGGCCGCCTCTACGGCACGGACTTCTTCCGCATCACGATCTTCCTGCCGTACGCCGTGCCCGCCGTGGTCGCCACCCTGATGTGGGGCTTCATGTACGGCACCAAGTACGGACTGGTGGGTGACATCAACTCGGCCTTCGATGTCACCCTGCCCGACCCGCTCTCCAGCGACCTGGTGCTGGCGTCGATCGGCAACATCGTCACCTGGGAGTTCATCGGCTACAACATGCTGATCTTCTACTCCGCGCTGAAGGTCATCCCGAACTCGCTCTACGAGGCCGCGGAGATCGACGGCGCCGGACAGATCCGGGTCATCACCGCCATCAAGCTCCCCGCGATCCGCGGTGCCCTCGTCATCGCGACGATCTTCTCGATCATCGGCAGCTTCCAGCTCTTCAACGAGCCGAGCATCCTGCGGCCACTGGCTCGCAACGCCATCACGACCGACTTCACCCCGAACTTCTATACGTACTCGCTGTCCTTCAACGGCCAGCAGCACAACTACTCCGCGGCGGTCGCCATCATCATGGGCCTGATCACCATGGTCATCGCCTATGTCGTGCAGCTTCGCGGCATGCGCAAGGGAGCGTGACCCGCATGAGCAGCCCAGCCACCACCGTCTCCCCGTCCGCATCCGCCCCGGCCACCGGCTCGGCCAAGGGCGTGCCCCGGCTCCGCAAGCGCGGCGACCTCGCCGCCAAGCGCCCCAAGCGCAGCGTCCTGCTGACCGTGCTCACCGGCCTGGTCCTCGTCTACACCGTGGTGCCCCTGGTGTGGCTGGTCATCAGCGCCACCAAGACCCAGGAAGGGCTCGCCGACTCGTCCGGACTGTGGTTCGCCGACGACTTCGCCCTCTGGGACAACATCCGCGACACGTTCACGTACCACGACGGCATCTTCGTCCGCTGGCTGCTGAACACCCTGCTGTACGTCGGGCTCGGTGCCGGCGGTGCCACCTTCCTGGCGATCCTGGGCGGTTACGCGCTGGCCAAGTTCAACTTCCCCGGCAAGCGCGGTGTGTTCGCCGTGGTCATCGGTGCCGTCGCCGTACCGGGAACCGCCCTGGCGGTGCCGACCTTCCTGATGTTCAGCAAGATGGGGCTGACCGACACCCCGTGGGCGGTCATCATCCCCTCGCTGGTCTCGCCCTTCGGCCTGTATCTGATGTGGGTCTTCGCCACCGAGGCGATCCCCGTCGAACTGCTGGAGGCCGCGCGGATCGACGGGGCGGGCGAGGCACGCACCTTCTTCACGGTCGCCCTGCCGCTGCTCGCCCCGGGCATCGTGACCGTGCTGCTGTTCACCACGGTCGCGACCTGGAACAACTACTTCCTGCCGCTGATCATGCTCAAGGACCCGGACTGGTACCCGCTGACCCTGGGCCTGGACTCCTGGAACAACCAGGCCCAGACGATCGGCGGCGACGTGATCTTCAACCTGGTGATCACCGGTTCGCTGCTCACCATCGTGCCGCTGATCGCCGCGTTCCTGCTGCTGCAGAAGTACTGGCAGTCCGGCCTCGCCGCCGGAAGCGTCAAGGAATGACCCGCCTCCGGGCCACCTCCCCCCTCCGTCCCACCTCCTTCACCCTCACCCTGTCCCGCCCACGAAGAAGTGGAAGCACCTCCATGCGCAGAACGACCAGCCGCCTGATGCGCGGCCTCGCTGTCCTCTCCGTCCTCGCCCTGGGCACGACCGCCTGCGGTGGCTCCGACGACGACAGCTCCGGCTCGAAGCCGGTCTCCGCCGGAGACATCCAGGCAGCCCTGAAGAAGGGCGGCTCGATCAAGGTCTGGGCCTGGGAGCCCACGCTCAAGACGGTCGCCGCCGACTTCCAGAAGAAGTACCCCAAGGTCAAGATCAACCTCGTCGGCGAGCGGTCGGGCGACAAGCACTACACCGCCCTGTCGAACGCCATCTCGGCCGAGAAGGGCGTCCCCGACATCGCGCAGGTCGAGTACTTCGCGATGAGCCAGTACTCCCTCACCAAGGGCCTGAGCGACCTGGCCCCCTTCGGCGCCGACAAGCTCAAGGCCAAGTACACCCCCGGCCCGTGGAACGCCGTGAGCGAGGGCGACAAGGTCTACGGCCTGCCGATGGACTCCGGCCCCATGGCGCTGTACTACAACAAGAAGATCTTCGACAAGTACAAGGTCGCGGTCCCGACCACCTGGGACGAGTACGTCGACGCGGCTCGCAAGCTGCACAAGGCCGACCCCAAGGTCTTCATCGCCGCCGACGCCGGCGACGCGGGTCTCACCACCAGCCTGCTGTGGCAGGCCGGTTCGCGTCCCTACAAGGTCGACGGCACGAAGGTGAAGATCGACTTCAACGACGCGGGCGCCAAGAAGTACACCGCCACCTGGCAGAAGCTCATCGACGAGAAGCTCGTCGCGCCCATCAACGGCTGGACCGACGACTGGTACAAGGGCCTGGGCGACGGCACTCTCGCCACGCTGCCCAGCGGCGCCTGGATGCCGGCCAACTTCGAGACCGGTGTGAAGAACGCCTCCGGCGACTGGCGAGCGGCCCCGATGCCGGCCTGGACCAAGGGCGACAAGGCGAGCACGGAGAACGGCGGCAGCGCGCTGACCGTGCCCGCGCTGGGCAAGAACAAGGAACTCGCCTACGCCTTCGTCGAGTACGCGAACTCCGGTGCCGGCGTACAGAGCCGTATCAAGGAGGGTGCCTTCCCGGCGACCACCGCGGAGCTCAAGGACGACGCCTTCCTGAACAAGGAGTTCGCGTACTTCGGCGGCCAGAAGGCCAACGAGATCTTCGCCGAGTCCGCGGCCAACGTCGCCTCCGACTGGTCGTACCTGCCCTTCCAGCAGTACGCCAACTCGATCTTCAACGACACCGTCGGCAAGGCCTACGTCGGCAACACCAAGCTCTCCGACGGCCTGAAGTCCTGGCAGGACGCCTCCGTCAAGTACGGCGAGGAGCAGGGCTTCACCGTCGAGTAGCCGACGCGAAGCCCTCCACACCGCCCCCCTGTGCCACCCCGGAAGGACCACGATGATCTCCACCCTCCTGTCCCAGCTGAACGGGCCGGACGGTGACCGCACCCCACGCCTCGCGTACGGCGCCGACTACAACCCCGAGCAGTGGCCGCGCGAGGTGTGGGAGGAGGACGTACGGCTGATGCGGGAGGCCGGCGTCAACCTGGTCTCCGTGGGGATCTTCTCCTGGGCCCGCATCCAGCCGGACCGGGACCAGTGGGACTTCGCGTGGCTCGACGAGGTCATGGACCTGCTGCACGCGGGCGGCATCGGGGTCGATCTGGCCACCGCCACCGCGTCCCCGCCGCCCTGGCTCACCACGGCGCACCCGGAGATCCTTCCGGTGACCGCCTCCGGTGAAACGGTGTGGCCGGGGGCGCGGCAGCACTGGCGGCCCACCTCGCCCGTCTTCCGCGACCACGCCCTGCGCCTGGTACGGAAGATGGCCGAGCGGTACGCGGGACATCCCGCGCTGGTGGCCTGGCACATCTCCAACGAGCTGGGCTGCCACAACATCCACGACTACTCGGACGACGCGGCCCGTTCCTTCCGCGACTGGCTGCGCGCCCGCTACACCACTCTCGACGCCCTCAACCACGCCTGGGGCACGGCCTTCTGGTCGCAGCGTTACAGCGACTGGGCCCAGATACTGCCGCCCCGGCTGGCGGGCTCCCACCCGAACCCCACACAGCAGCTGGACTTCAAGCGCTTCTCCTCCGACGCGCTGAAGGAGTACCTGGTCGCGGAACGGGACGTGCTGCGGGAGATCACGCCGGACGTGCCGGTCACCACCAACTTCATGGTGATGGGCGGCACCAGGGGCATGAACTACCCCGACTGGGCGGGCGAGATCGACTTCGTCTCCAACGACCACTACGTCCACCCGGGCCCGCAGGACCGGGACGAGCTGTCCTTCTCCGCCAACCTCACCAGCGGTATCGCGGGCGGCAGCCCGTGGTTCCTGATGGAGCACTCCACCAGCGCGGTCAACTGGCAGCCCGTCAACGTGGCCAAACTCCCCGGCGACCTGGCCCGCGACTCGCTGCTGCACGTGGCGCACGGCGCCGACGCCGTGTGCTTCTTCCAGTGGCGCCAGTCGGCCGCGGGCGCCGAGAAGTACCACTCGGCGATGGTGCCGCACGCCGGCGCCGACAGCGAGGTCTTCCGCGCGGTCGCCGAACTGGGACAGACGCTCAAGGCGCTGGCACCGGTCGCGGGCTCCGAGCGCGAACCGGCCCGGGTGGGGATCGTCTACGACTGGGAGTCGTGGTGGGCGAGCGAGCAGGACTCGCATCCCACGACCCTCCTCGACTACCGCCAGGAAGCCCTGGACTGGTACGCGGCGCTCCACGCCCTCGGTGTCCGGGCCGACGTCGTGACCACCACGGCCGATCTCGACCGGTACGACGTCCTGATCACACCGGTGCTGCACGTGATCCCGGCCCCGCTGGCCAAGGAGCTCACGCGGTACGTCGAGACCGGCGGCCACCTCGTCACCACGTACTTCTCCGGAGTCGTCGACGAGAACGACCACATCTGGCTCGGTGGCCACCCGGGCGCCCTGCGCGACCTGCTCGGTATCCGCATCGAGGAGTTCGGCCCGCTGCTCGAAGGTGACGCCGTCGAACTGGACGGCGCCGCCACGGGCACCCTGTGGACCGACCGGATCACCGTCACCGACCCCGCGGTGGACGTGCTGGCCCACTACCGCACCGGCGCGTACACGGGACGGCCCGCCGTCACCCGCCGTGCGGTGGGTCGGGGCTCGGCCGCGTACGTATCCACCCGGCTCGGTGCCGAGGGTCTTGCAGGACTGCTGCCGGCGCTGCTCGGCCCGGCCGGAGTGGAGAGTGAACTGCCCGCCGGCGCACGGGGATCGGTCGAGCAGACCGTACGCCGCGGGCCCGACGGCCGCTTCGTGTTCCTGGTCAACCGGACCGACGAGAGCGTGGCCCTGCCCGGTCTCGCCGGAGAGGTCCTGGTGGGCGACACCGACGCCGCAGGCGGTCTCGTCCTGGGATCCAGGGGCGTCGCCGTACTGCACCAGCCCGCCACCTGAGCACACAGTCCTCCCCGTCCTTCCCGTCCTCCCCGCACCACCGACTCCTCGAACAGCTCCGCACCCGTTCGAGGGCGACCCCTCCTGCCCGACGGGCGGGAGGTCCACCGCGCAGCGACCACACCGCAGTTGGGAGCACACGATGGCACGCCGTACCCGCAGCAGACGTCTCCTCGGAGCCGCCGGAGTCACCGCACTGGCCACCGGGGCCGCCCTGACCCTGGCCCCGTCCTCCACCGCCCAGGTATCGGCGGCGGACACCGCCTCGGTCACCGTCCGGCCCGACCCCTCCTACGAGCAGGAGAAGTTCGAGGGCTGGGGCACCAGCCTGGTCTGGTTCGCCAACGCGACCGGCGACTATCCCAAGGAGATACGCGAGAGGCTCGCCAAGCTGCTCTTCGGGGACGACGGGCTCGCGCTGAACATCGCCCGCTACAACATCGGCGGCGGCAACGCCCCCGACGTCAAGGACTATCTCCGCGCCGGCGGAGCGGTGGAGGGCTGGTGGAAGGCTCCAGCCGGCACCACCCGCGAGGACACCGACTGGTGGAGCGCCGACGACCCGGCCGACTGGAACAAGGACGCCGACGCCACACAGCGCTGGTGGGTCGACCGCATCAAGGACGACATCGACCACTGGGAGACCTTCAGCAACTCCCCGCCGTGGTTCATGACGAAGAGCGGCTATGTGTCCGGCGGGTTCAACGCCACCGACGACCAGCTCAAGACCGAGTCCGTCGACGACTTCGCCGCCTATCTGGCGGGCGCGACCAAGCGTCTTGAGAAGGCCGAGGGCATCAAGGTCGACACCGTCGACCCGTTCAACGAGCCCAACACCAACTACTGGAGCACCCGTCTGGGCGCCGACGGCGAGCCCGTCGGCGGCCGCCAGGAAGGCGCCCACATCGGCCCCGGGCTCCAGCAGAAGGTGATCGACGCCCTGGCTCCGGCGCTGCGGAAGGCGAAGGCCAGGGCGGACATCTCGGCGATGGACGAGACCAACCCGTCCATCTTCGCGCAGAACTGGAACACCTACCCGCAGGAAGTGCGGGACCTCGTCAGCCAGATGAACGTCCACACCTACGGCACCGGCCAGCGCACCACCGTACGCGACCTGGCCAAGGCGGCCGACAAGCCGCTGTGGATGAGCGAGGTCGAGGGCGACTGGGGCGACGGCCAGAGCTTCACGGACATGCGGCCGGGGCTCGGTCTCGCCCAGAGCATCGTCGACGACCTGCGTGAACTGGAGCCCAAGGCCTGGGTGTTCTGGCAGCCCGTCGAGGACTACGACAACATGAAGCCGGGCGGCGAGTCCGCCAAGGGCGGCAACTGGGGCAGCATCCAGCTCTCGTTCAGCTGCACGTCGAAGGACACACTCAAGTCCTGCCCGATCTACACGAACACGAAGTTCGACACGGCCCGCAACTTCACGCACTACATCAAGCCCGGTGACCGGCTGATCAAGACGGACGACACGTCCAGCGCGGCCGCCGTCGCCAAGAAGGGCGACAGGGCCACGGTCGTCCACGTCAACAGGACCACCGAGGCCCGCGCGGTCACCGTCGACCTGTCGAAGTTCGGCAAGGTCGGCCGCAACGCCACCGTCACCCCCGTCGTGACCAGCGCCGACGGCAAACTCGACCGTCACAGGGCCGTCAAGGTCAGTGACCGCAGGGCCACCTTCACGGTGCCCGCGCAGTCAGTGACCTCCTTCCTGGTCAAGGGCGTCTCAGGGGTCGCGAAGGACGCCGCCGAGCTGCGCAGGGGCCACACCTACGAGCTGACCGGCGTCCAGAGCGGCAAGGCACTCACGGTGGCCGACAACGGCACCGGCCTCGTCATCAGGAGCGCGACGGACGCGACGGAGGAAGCGGCCGGTCAGCAGTGGAAGCTGCGCCAGATCTCCGGCGACACCGGCAATCGGCAGCGGTACGTGTTCAGCAACCCGGTGGAGGGCAGGCGTCTGGCGGTCCGTGACGGCGCCCCGGTGCTGGAGGCCGACACCGGCCCGCGCGACAAGGCCACCCAGTGGATCATGTCGTCGACCGGCGACGGCACCTGGACCCTCGTCAACGCGGCCACCGGACGGCTTCTCGAAGTCGGCGGCCAGGCCACGCACGAGGGAGCGTCCGTGACGCTGTGGACGCCCAACTCCGGTGCCAACCAGCGCTGGAAGGTCGCGGAGGTGTCCGCCCAGGCGGACTAGGGACCGCGCTGAGATTCGCCCGGACCGCACAACGACAAGAAGTCGTTGTGCGGTCCGCTCTGCTGTGGCGTACGTGCCGGGGCGAGGTGCCGCACCTCACCGCCTGCGGCCTCTGCTCCCCCACCCGCCGCCCACGCCTGCGGTCTGCAGGGCCAGCACGGTCAGGCCGATGAGCATCACGTTCGTCGATGTGAACGTGTCGTTGGTCGCGATGTCCGCGGCGTTGATCAGGAACGCGATGAAGAACAGGACTGCAGCTGCGATGCCTAGCACGATTTCTCCCCTTCTTCGGTTGCGGGACGAGATCAGCTCTCTCCCCGGACCTCCTTGTGCCCCCGCCCGGCCGAAACAGACCCGGGTGACGGTCGGCGGTACGAGTCCGTAGGCCGCGGAACCCGCGTGCGGGCATCACTCACGAACGAGGACCCATGACTCGGTCCGATCGTGGTACTCGGCCACCACACAGGGATCATCAGAGACCGCCGCATTCCGGATTGCCTACCATCCCCACCGGACCCGGACGAGTAAGCCTCTCGCTGTCGGGAAGCAGGAGCGGTGGAAGCAGAGGATCAGTACAGTCCTGCGGGGAATGGGCTGGGGAAGGCGTAATGGCGACCGAGCCGCATTGGGACGACAAACTGCCTTCTGAAGAGAAGTACACCCGGACGACCACCTTCGCCGGCGAGCTGCCCAATGTGACGGGCGCACGACTCGCCACCGAGGAGTTCCTCCTAGCGCTCACGCGCGCTTCACCACCGGCTGCCCCCGAGCACTGGGACGACATTCTGTTGGTCGTCACAGAGCTGGCGGCCAATGCGGTGCAGTACGCGCCTGGCCCGTTCGAGCTACGTCTGCGACGCACGTTCGACGGCGTGCATGTGACGATGCGCGACACCAGCACCACACCGCCCGCACCTCGTCCGTTCCATCCCGGCCGGGGTGGCGGAGGTGTCGGGTGGCACCTGATTCACACGCTGTGTGACCAGGTGAGTGTGGTGGTGACCGACAAGGGCAAGGACATCCACGTCTTCCTGCCGTGGTGAGATCCACCCGCCGGGGGACCTCATCCGGCCCCTGGGGACGGCCTCGGACATCGGCCCTGTCGGCTTGCCCGGGGTGATCTCCGGGCGCGTACCGTCCATCAGACGAGCGGTACCAGCACGCTGACCGTCTTGCCGCCCTCCGGACGCCTCTCGATGGCGATCTCGCGCGCCAGCCTGATGATCACCGGCCAGCCGTAACCGTTGCCGTGGTGCTGCGACGGAAAGCCGCCCGCGCCGAAGGCGGCAGCGGGGACGACATCGCTGTTGTCGTGCACGGCCAGCCGTACTCCCTGACGCGTGGGCGTCACCTCGAAGCCGACCAGCCCGCCTCCGTGCCGAACGGCGTTCGCCGCCAGCTCCGAGACGACCAGCAGGAGATCGATCAGAGCCGCCTCCGTCGCCGTGCGGCCGACCCGGTTCCACTGCTCGAGCACCACGCTCCGCGTGTACACCCGGGCCATCGCCGCGGTCGTGATCGCAGCTGCCGCCGGCGACATCTCCCCGGGCGGGGCCGCGGCCGCGACGGCCGTCGTGTCGGTTCGGTCCATATGCGTCGTGTCCCCGCACTCTGCTTCTTCGATGCCGGGCGCCGGCCCGGGGCCGCCGAGCGGCTTCACGAGCAGGTCACCGTGTCCGGCATGGTCGTCGTTTCCTCTCCCCGCACCCCGTTGGAATTCGCCTTCCCGCTGAATCCGCATCCAGGCGGGCGAATCCCTCAGAGCCTGTGTCGCGCCGGACAAGCCGCACTGGATCAGGTCGTGGTCGTCTGCCGTGGCGGGAGACTCCGGTAGTAGTCGCCCACTCCGGCGAGATACTCCGGGTCCAGCGTCTCGCGGTCGGTCCGGAACCGGGGCGCACCCTTGATCTCCTCCTCGGTGCAAGCCACCTTGATCTCCTGGGCCTCCGCATCGATGGCGGTGACGACCCCCACGGGGATCAGCACACTTCTGCCGAACAGCCAGCCACCGGTGTCGACGATCAGATGCCGCATCCCGGATTCGTCCACCTGCCGGTCCACATGCCCGACCGTCCCGTCGGACGCAGCGACCGTGAATCCCTTGAGCAGCCGTCCCTCCGAGTACCCGCTGACCGATGCGTACGACCAGATCCTGTCGCTGTTCACGTCGCTCCTTCCTTCCCACGCCGTTCTCCTTGGGCAGCAAATACCCTGCCGCCGGATCGGCATTCGCAACCCGCGAGGCGTATCGCCGCTACAGCAGGCACCGGACGTGCCACGTTCGTCGTGCGGCCGAGCAGGACGGCGCCCGGTGGGAAGCGCGTGTGCTTCAGGTCCGGGCGAGGTAACTGCGGACCGTCGTGCCGTCGTCGGCCGTGTGCAGGCGCACCAGATCCGAGAGGTAGTGGACGAGCAGGAGGCCGCGGCCGCCGATCTGGTCGGGGCGTGCGGGACGACGGCCCACAAGGGGGTCGGACAGCCGGCCGAAGTCCTGGACCTGACAGACGATCTGCTCGTTCTCAGCCCACAGGCGCAGCGTTCCCCGCCCGCCCGCGTGCACCACGCTGTTCGTGGTCAGCTCGGCGACGACCAGGGCCAGATCCTGCAGACGGACCGCGTTCATCCCCCGCTCCCGTGCCTCGGCGAGCGCGAAGTCCCGGACGGCCGGCAGTGTTTTCGCGTCGTAGTGGAACGCCGTCGCGCCGGGCGGCGGGTGCAGCGGTTCGTTGCAGCGCGCGAGCACCTTCCAGGGGTCGTACGCGTCGCTGGCCCACTGACGCCCCGCGGTGATGACGGTCGGGTGGGTGGCGTGGGCGTCGGCGAGCACGTCTTCCGGCAGCGCACCGGCATCGTACGGGCACAGGATGGTCACGTCGCGGCCGCTGAACGCCTCGTTGATCAGGGCCTCGTGCTGGACGCAGGCCGGATACTCCGCGACGGTGCGGCCGGGCCAGATCGGTTCGCCGATGATACGGACGCGGACGTCTGTCCGGGCGTCCGCGAAAGCCCGCAGGACGGACGGGATGATGCGGCCGGGGTTCCGGCCGGCCAGAGTCATGTCGACGAGATGTACGGCTTCGGCCGCTCGACCCAGTTCCGCGGTGATCAGTTCGAGCCGCGCGGCGGGAGCGGCCACCGCGACGGGCTCCGACGCCGACAGCCCCTCCAGCACGAAGGGGAGCGTGCCCGCCAGGTACTCGGGGTCGTCACGGTAGAAGAGCGCCGGGTGCATGAACGTGGCGCCGGTTCCCTGCGCGGTGGCTGTCGTCGTCATGCCGGCGCTCCCGTCGCAGACGGTACGGGCCGGATCTCACGACAGCTCCGCCGCCGGGTCCGGGCGGGGTGGGCGGTATGCACGGCGTCCGCTTCCGACCCGGTGGGCCGGGCCTGATCGCCGACGAGGTACAGCGCCATCACCGACGCGCTGTCCGTGCTGTACATCAGGTCCACCGATCTCACCCCACAGCCAGCTTACGCCGTCGCACTGGCGTTCCCTCATCGCCTCCGGGCGTTCACCGGGCATGGGCCGGGCCGGCCGCGCCGGTGCGCGGCCGGCCCGGAGGGTTCACTGCGCGACGGCCTCGCCCGGTCCGCGGGCCTCGGCGACGCCGGGTCCGGCGGCCCGCAGAGGCATCGGCGTCACAGGGCCCCGCGCCACGGCGAGCTGACGGCGTGCCCTCTCCAGGGCCTGCCTCACATCACGCGTGCCGGTCGACACGCAGAGGGTGTACGCGAGGTCCTGCGTCCGCTGATCCGGTTTCGCCGACCCGCTCGCGGCCTGGCGCGCGATGAGCATCTCGTACTCCTCCACAAGCTCGCGCAGGGTTGCGGGATGGGGCATCAGCATCTGGCCTGCTCCTTCATGAGGGGGTGAGGGATGAGGGGGTGATGAGACTGCGAGTCCACCGCGGGTTCGGAGAGTCCCGTCGGTGCACCGTGGACGGAGTCGGAACCGCAGGACCGCCTCACACGGCCTCCGTCCGGCCGCCGGAGTCACCGCGGCCGGAGCGGGGCCGGCCGCCCAGTGCCTCGTCCCTCACCCGTGCGCAGCTGCGGGTGATGAGTCGCGAAACGTGCATCTGGGAGATACCCAGCTGGTCGGCTATGCGGTTCTGCGTCATGTCCTCGAAGAAGCGCATGTACAGGATGTTCCGCTCGCGTTCCGGCAGCCGCCGGAGTCCTTCCTTCGCCGCTTCGCGGTCGACCACCACGTCGAACGAGGAGTCGGAGTCGCCCAGGGTGTCCGCGAGACTGTAGTTGTCGTCCGTGGAGGACAACTCGGCGTCCAGGGACAGCGTGCTGAAGCTCTCCATCGCCTCCATCCCCACGCTCACCTCGTCCTCCGTCAGCCCGGCGTGCGCCGCGATCTCGGCCGTCGTCGGCTCGGGGGCGCCGGGGTTCTGCGTGAGTTCCCTGCGGGCGATCCGCACCTTGTTGCGCAGCTCCTGCACCCGGCGGGGCACCCTCAGCGCCCACATGCGGTCACGGAAGTGCCGCTTCACCTCACCGGTGATGGTGGGCACGGCGTAACTCTCGAACGCCCCGCGGGAGGGATCGAACCGGTCTATCGCCTTCACCAGCCCCACAGCCGCGACCTGGCGCAGGTCCTCGATGTTCTCTCCCCGGTCGCGGAACCGGCCGGCGATACGGTGGGCCATGGGCAGCCACGCCGTCGCCAACTCGTCGCGGACGGCGTCCCGCTCGGGTCCGTCCTCCAGCGCGGCCAGCCGGGCGAAGTCGGTCGCCGAGTCAGGGGCGTCGTCGTGCGGATGCCTTGCCGCGGTGGACCGGACGGACGGGCCTGATCCGCCTGCCGACCCGGCAGGCGCGGGCTTCGCCTCGATAGGCGCGGACTCCTCTGGGCGGCTTGTCGACAAGTCGATACGCATAGGGATTCGCTCCTGAACAAGTGGCTTGCGGGGGTATGCCGCAGGAGGGTGGCTCCCGGGAACGCCGGAGGGCCACCGCAGTGGGCCGAGCCGCTCCTGCGGGCGTGCCTCCGGTCCGAAGCACGAAATTCCGCTTGCCCTGGCTTCCCGAGGAGAAACACCCCGTGTTGAACCGTCTTGAAATCGACTGCGCGGCGCGCCGACACTCCTGGGCTCGACCGGGCCACGCCCTTCCTGGAGCGTCGACATTCGGCCAGACCCGCTGTGGACCTGATCTCTTTCGGAACCGCGTGGCATGCGCCGGGTGAAACAGGGCAGACGGCGTGTGTCATCAACATCGACGATGAGTGGGGTGGACGGCATGGCAGCCGTGACGGCAGGCAGGGCGACGGCCACGGCGCAGGGGACCCGGACGACGGACGAGACGGAACTGCCTCTCATCGAGGACCCGTCGCGCATCAAGCCGAAGGACGCCCGGGAACTGTCCCGGCAGTTCTTCGACCGCTTGGCCGTACTGGAGGAGGGCACCCACGAATATCAGTACGCGCGCAACACGCTGATCGAGATGAACCTGTCCCTCGTCCGGTACGCGGCTTCCCGGTTCCGCAGCCGGGGGGACGCGATGGAGGACATCGTCCAGGTCGGCACCATCGGGCTCATCAAGGCCATCGACCGGTTCGAGCTGTCGCGCGAGGTGGAGTTCACCTCCTTCGCCGTTCCCTACATCGTCGGTGAGATCAAGCGTTTCTTCCGTGACACGAGCTGGGCCGTCCATGTGCCGCGCCGCCTCCAGGAGGCCCGGGTCGAGCTGGCGAAGGCCACGGAGGAGCTGCGGACCCGTCTGGGACGCACCCCCACGACGAAGGAGCTGTCGCAGCTCATGTCGCTGCCCGAGGCGGAGGTCATCGAGGCCCGCAAGGCGGCGAACTGCTACAACTCCTCCTCGCTCGACGCGGCCCTGGCGCCCGACAACGGCTCGCACGGCGAGTCCGTCCTGGCCGACTTCATCGGCGAGGACGACCGGTCGCTGGAGCTCGTGGAGGACCTCCACTCCCTGGCGCCCCTGGTCGCCGAGCTCGACGAGCGCGAGCGCCACATCATCCACCTGCGGTTCGTCGAGGAGCGCACCCAGGCCGAGATCGGTGAGGTCCTCGGCATCTCCCAGATGCATGTGTCGCGTCTGATCAGCCGCATCATCAAGCGGCTCCGCGTCGGTCTGCTCGACCCCTCGGTGGCCTGACGCCCCGCACCGGCCTCATCTGACCGGCGTCCCTCCACGCCGGTGACAGCCCGCCGTCGCGGCCCCCGGGCCTCTGCCCGCCGGACCGCGACGGCGGGCTAGGTGCTGCGCCCGGGCGGTCCGCCCCTCGTTCGGCCTGCCGCTGAATCACCCTCACCGCAGTCCGGCTCACACGGCCCAGGCACCCCACTCGTCCTCGGCTCACCCTCCGCTCGACCTCGCCTTATCCTCCAATCGGCCTCGCCCTGTCCTCGGCTTGGCGATTTTGGCACCACACTTTGTTCACAACCTCGCTTACGGGTTAGCCTGCGGCGTATTTCCCTCGCCGACGGACCCGCAACGGGACACTCGACGAGGGGTTTGGTCCGGCAGTGGGCCTGGAGTTCCGCGTCCCTTTTCCCAAGGGACCCATGAGGCATGGAACGAGGGTGCGCATGACCAGTCAGACGACCGACACCGTCGACCGCACGCCGGGCGACCAGGAGTTGCGGCAACTGCTGGCCGGCCTGACGGCGGTGCGGGACGGCGACTTCGGCACACGCCTGCCGGACGACGGGAACGGGCTCCTCGGCGACATCGCCACCGTCTTCAACGGCATGGTCGACCAGTTGTCCGTGTTCACCTCCGAAGTGACCCGCGTCGCGCGCGAGGTGGGCACCGAGGGCACCCTCGGCGGGCAGGCGGAGGTGCCGGGGGTCTCCGGCACCTGGGCCGATCTCACCGACTCGGTCAACGCCATGTCGGGCAACCTCACGACCCAGGTCCGCGACATCGCCCAGGTGGCGACGGCGGTGGCCAAGGGCGACCTGTCGCAGAAGATCGACGTTCCGGCGCGGGGCGAGATCCTCCAGCTCAAGGAGACCGTCAACACGATGGTCGACCAGCTGTCCGCCTTCGCCGACGAGGTCACCCGCGTCGCCCGCGAGGTCGGCAGCGAGGGACGGCTCGGCGGACAGGCGCAGGTGCCCGGCGTCGGCGGTGTCTGGCGCGATCTCACCGACTCGGTCAACCTGATGGCGGGCAACCTCACCGCACAGGTGCGCAACGTCGCCCAGGTGACGACGGCGGTGGCCAAGGGCGATCTCTCCCAGAAGATCACCGTGGACGCCCGGGGCGAGATCCTCGAACTCAAGAACACCATCAACATCATGGTCGACCAGCTCTCCGCCTTCGCCGACGAGGTCACCCGCGTCGCCCGCGAGGTCGGCACCGAGGGACGCCTCGGCGGACAGGCGGACGTCAAGGGCGTCAGGGGCACCTGGCGTGACCTGACCGACTCCGTGAACTTCATGGCCGGCAACCTCACCGCACAGGTGCGCAACGTGGCCCAGGTGGCGACCGCGGTGGCCAGGGGCGACCTGTCACAGAAGATCACCGTGGACGCCCGGGGCGAGATCCTCGCCCTGAAGGAGACCCTCAACACGATGGTGGACCAGCTGTCCGCCTTCGCCGACGAGGTCACCCGCGTCGCCCGCGAGGTCGGCACCGCGGGCAACCTGGGCGGACAGGCCACCGTCCGCGGTGTCTCGGGAACGTGGAAGGACCTCACCGACAACGTCAACGTGATGGCGTCGAACCTGACGGGCCAGGTCCGCTCGATCGCCCAGGTCGCCACGGCCGTCGCCCGCGGCGACCTCTCCCAGAAGATCACCGTCGAGGCCAAGGGCGAGGTCGCCGCCCTCGCGGACGTCATCAACACGATGGTCGACACACTGTCCGCCTTCGCCGACGAGGTCACCCGCGTCGCCCGCGAGGTCGGCACCGAAGGACGGCTCGGCGGACAGGCCCAGGTACCGAACGTGGCGGGCACCTGGAAGGACCTCACCGACAACGTCAACTCGATGGCCAACAACCTCACCGGTCAGGTGCGCAACATCGCGCTGGTGACGACAGCGGTGGCCAGGGGCGACCTGTCCAAGAAGATCGACGTGGACGCCCGCGGCGAGATCCTCGAACTCAAGACCACCATCAACACGATGGTCGACCAGCTCTCCGCCTTCGCCGCCGAGGTCACCCGCGTCGCCCGCGAGGTCGGCAGCGAGGGGCGGCTCGGCGGACAGGCCGAGGTGGAGGGCGTGTCCGGAACCTGGAAGCGCCTGACGGAGAACGTCAACGAGCTCGCGGGCAACCTGACGCGGCAGGTGCGCGCGATCGCCGAGGTCGCCAGCGCCGTCGCCGAGGGCGACCTGACCCGCTCGATCACCGTCGAGGCCTCGGGCGAGGTCGCCGAGCTCAAGGACAACATCAACTCCATGGTGGAGTCCCTGCGCGAGACCACGCGGGCCAACCAGGAGCAGGACTGGCTCAAGACCAACCTCGCGCGGGTCTCCGGCCTGATGCAGGGCCACCGGGACCTGTCCGTGGTGGCCGAACTCATCATGGACGAGCTGGCGCCCCTCGCCTCGGCCCAGTACGGGGCGTTCTACCTCGCGGAGGAGAGCACAGGGGGCAGCGGACTGCGGCTCGTCGGCTCCTACGCCTGGCCCGACGAGGAGGGCCGGCCCGAGCGCATCCCCTTCGGCCGCTCGCTGGTCGGTCAGGCCGCCCGCAGCCGCCGCGCCATCACCGTCGAGGAACTGCCGGCGGGATACGTGTCCATCTCCTCGGGGCTCGGCCGCACGGTGCCGAGCGCGCTGGTGGTGCTGCCCATCGTGGTGGAGGACCAGGTGCTCGGAGTCATCGAGCTGGCCTCGGTCACCCGCTTCACCCAGATCCATCTGGACTTCCTGGGACAGCTGATGGAGACCATCGGCGTCAACGTCAACACCATCGTGGCCAATGCCCGGACCGACGAACTGCTCGACGAGTCCCAGCGGCTGACCGCCGAACTTCAGGCCCGCTCGGAGGAACTGCAGGTCCAGCAGGACGAACTGCAGCGCTCCAACGAGGAGCTGGAGGACAAGGCCTCCCTGCTGGCCGCGCAGAACAGCGACATCGAGGCGAAGAACCTGCAGATCGAGCAGGCCCGCCAGGAGCTGGAGACCAGGGCCCAGCAGTTGTCGCTGGCCTCCAAGTACAAGTCGGAGTTCCTGGCGAACATGAGCCACGAGCTGCGCACGCCCCTGAACAGTCTGCTGATCCTCGCCCAGCTGCTGGCCCAGAACCCGTCACGCAACCTCACCCCGAAGCAGGTCGAGTACGCGGGCATCATCCACTCGGCGGGCTCCGACCTGCTGCAGTTGATCAATGACATCCTCGACCTGTCGAAGGTCGAGGCGGGGAAGATGGACGTCAGCCCCGAGGTCGTCCCGCTCCGCCAGCTCCTGGAATACGTCGAGGCCACCTTCCGGCCGATGACGACACAGAAGAGCCTGGACTTCACCGTGCGTACGGCGCCCGGCGCGCCGGCCGACCTGCTCACCGACGACTCCCGGCTGCGTCAGGTCCTGCGCAACCTGCTGTCGAACGCGGTCAAGTTCACCGAGCACGGCGGCGTCGAGCTGCGCATCGAGCCGGCGGCCGACCACGAGGTGCCCGGGGGCGTGTTCCGCGGCGGCACCATCGTCGCCTTCCGTGTCCAGGACACCGGGATCGGAATCCCGGAGCAGCATCTGGAGACGATCTTCGGAGCCTTCCAGCAGGCGGACGGGACGACGAGCCGCAAGTACGGCGGCACCGGTCTCGGTCTGTCGATCACGCGGGAGATCGCGCACCTGCTCGGCGGTGCCGTCACCGTCGACAGCACCCCGGGACAGGGCAGTACGTTCACCCTGTTCCTGCCGGTGGCACGCCCGGACTACGAGAACCTGGTGACCGGCGGCCGTGCCCCGGAGCCGGCGCCCGGCACGGCCCCTTCCGAGGGATCGGCGGCGAACGCTCCGGGCCCGGCCGTGCCGGCCAAGCGCCAACGGCGTCGCCTGCTGGTCGTCGAGGAACGTCAGCGCGGACTGCTGACCCTCGTCGCGGAGAGCGCGGTGTCGGACGTCACCCGTGGCCAGGACGCCGGTGACCCGCGAGGAACGGTCGACGTCATCACCGCTTCCGGAGCGCACGAGGCGGCGAGCGCGCTGGCCGCGGGGCCCTGCCACTGCGTCGTACTCGAACTCGGCATGCCCGGCGGCGAGGCGCCCCGTTTCCTGGACGCGATGCAGGGCGACTCGGCGCTCGCGAACGTGCCGGTGCTCGTCCACAGCGGTCATCGCGCGGACCTGGCGCAGGAACAGGCGCTCCAGGACCGCTCCGGCACCCGCGCCCTGGAGTTCCTGTCCAGCCTGGACGAACTGCGTGAGCGCATCTCCCTGCATCTGTCCGCCGAGGAACTGGGAGACGTACCGTCCCTGGCCCGCGCGGAGGAGCCGCAGTCCGACACGCCGAGGGCCGTCGAGGACGCGTTCCTCGGCCGTACGGTTCTGGTGGTCGACGACGACGCGCGCAACCTCTTCGCGCTGAGCGGGATCCTGGAGCTCCAGGGATTCCACGTGCTGCACGCGGACAACGGCCGCAAGGGCATCGAGACGCTGGTGGACCACCCGAACGTCGCGCTCGTCCTGATGGACGTGATGATGCCGGAGATGGACGGCTACGCCGCCACGGCCGAGATCCGGAAGATGCCCCGGTACGCGCAGCTTCCCATCATCGCCGTCACGGCGAAGGCGATGCCCGGCGACCGGGAGAAGAGCCTCGCCTCCGGCGCCAGTGACTACGTCACCAAGCCGGTCGACACCGACGACCTCATCGCCTGCGTCCGCCGGTGGCTGCCTGCGTGAGTGACCGCGCCCGGCCGTGCGTGACCGCCGGCCGGGTGCTGTCCCCGCGCCCCGCCCCCATGGGCAGCCCAGCCGAGGAGCAATCGCACCGTGAGCCTTCCCGAACAGCGCCCCGATCCCGCCGACGACACGTCGTCCACGGGATCCCACACTCCCGCACCGCATCCGGCCGCACAGCCGAGCACACAGCCGCCGAGCAGCACACCGGTCGCGATGGACCACCCCGACGACCTCGTGGACGCCGACGAGGAACCGGCGGACGAAGCGCCGGCGGACGAGCGGACCACCCTGACCGCCCCTTATCCGGTGGGCAAGCTGGCCGCCACGGTGGAACGCCTGCGCCGCGAGGTACGCGCCGCGCAGGCCGAAGCCGACGGGCGTGCCCTGATCGAGCTGGCCAAGGGCATCCTGGTCGAGCGGCTGGGGTGCGGACCGGCCCAGGCCGCCCGTCAACTCGCCGAACTCGCCGGTCAGGCCAAGGTGACACCGCTCGAACTTGCCGTCGACGTCATCAACCAGTCCGCCCGCGACCGGCTGTCGGACGTGGCCGACGCCTTCGTGGCCGGCGCGCGGGACGACGAACCCGCGGCGACCGATCGCGAGGAGACGGAGCGTTCCGCCGCCGTGCGGCTGCGGGAGGCCGAGAGCGGTGCGCTGGCGGCCCCCGACACACAGGCCGTCGCCGACTCCCTGTTCCATCACGCGCTCACCCCGCTCGGCGCGGTGGCCGTGGCCATCTGGACCGCGCGGTCCGACGGTTCCCTCACGCTGGCCGGCAGCGCCGGTTTCTCACCGGCGGAGGCGGGGCGCTGGCACTACGTACCCCCCGGGGTGACGACGGTGGCCCGCACGAGTCTCACCGAGCGTGCGGGGCAATGGATCGGCTCACTCGCCGAGACCGGCATCCCCACCATCGGCCAGCACCAGTATCCCGAGGGGGGAAGAGCCGCCCTTCCCGCAGGCACCGGTGGGCGCGTCCACGGCGTCCTGGAGGTCGTCTGGGCCTCACCCCTCGCACCGCAGTCACCCCAGGTGGTCCGCCAGGTGGAGGCGCTGGCGGAACTGTGCGCCCACACCCTGGAGACGTACGCGTTCGCCCACGGCGGCGACACCGTCAGCGAGCCCCGTGTCCTCCCGGACGCCGTCGAACTGACGGATCTGGCCGACGGGCTGCACGACCCGGCGCTGGTCCTCGTCCCGTACGTGGACGGCGGGCAGCTCGTGGACTTCCACATCCACCATGTCAACAGCCACTTCCTCGACCCGGCCGGCCGGCCGCGCGGCCTCGTCAACGGCGCCCTGCTGCTCGAGGCCTACCCGATGGCCGCCGGGGAGAGCGAGCTCTTCCAGCGGGTCGAACGCGTCTACGCCACCGGGGAGCCGTTCCGCGCGCAGCGCATGAGCCTCACGGCTCTCGTCGACCAGGTGCCACTGGCGGCCGTGGCCGACATCAGCATCAGCCGCCACGGCAACAGCGTGCTGCTCATCTGGCGCATCGAGGACGAGACGGCACGGCTGGCGAGCCTGCTCCAGCACGCACAGCGGCTCGGCCGCATCGGCGGCTTCGAGGAGAATCTGCTCACGGGTGAGATCACCTGGAACGGCCAGCTCTTCAGCCTGTACGGGAGGCCGCCGTCGAGCGGGGCGGTGCCGCTGGAGGAACTGGCCCTGCACGCGCACCCGGACGACGCCGTCGCCATCGGCCGTTTCCTGCGCACGCTGCTCCACCACCGGCGGCCGGCGGCCGCGGCGTTCCGGCTCCAGCGCCCCGACGAGGTGACCCGCCACATCCGGGTGGTGGCGGAGCCGGTGCTCGACGCCGACGGCCGGCCGTTCGTCGTGCGCGGGGCCTACCAGGACATCTCGGCCCAGCACTGGACGGAGGTCGCACTGGCCGCCACGCGTGACCAACTCGCGCACTCCGAGCAGCAGGCGGCCGAACGCAACCGGCTGACGCTGCAGTTGCAGCACGCCATCATGCCTCCGACCCAGGCACCCCTGCGGGCTCCCCGGCTCGATGTGGCCGTCCGCTACCGGCCCGCCGAGACCGAACAGCTGGTGGGGGGCGACTGGTACGACGCGGTCGTCCTGCCGTCCGGTCTCGTGCTGCTGTGCGTGGGTGACGTGGCCGGTCACGGTATCGAGGCGGCGACGAGCATGGTCGTGCTCCGGAACGCCCTGCGGGGACTGGCCGTGACGGGCGCCGGCCCCGGCCAGCTGCTCTCCTGGCTCAACAGCGTGGCGCACCATCTGACCGGATCCATCACGGCCACGGCGGTCTGCGGCATCTACGACCCGGACAGCCGTACGTTGCGCTGGGCCAGAGCGGGTCATCTGCCCCCCGTGCTGGTGCGGGACGCGGAGGCGGTGTCGCTGCCCCTCCTCAAGGGCCTGTTGCTGGGCGCCGTGCCCGAGGTGACGTACAGCGAGGACGAGGTGCAACTGGCAGTCGGCGACACGCTGTTGATGTACACGGACGGTCTGATCGAGCGCCGGGACCGCACCATGCAGGAATCCATGACCCAGCTGCTCACCACGGTCCGGGCGGCACCGTGCACGCTCGACCAGCAGCTGGACCGGCTCCTCACCTACAGCAGGTCGGACACCGACGACGACACCTGCATCGTCGGCATCCGCGTGTCCTAGCCCTAGCCCCCGCGCCGGAGAACGCCGACGAGAGCTTGATCACGTCGCGCGGCCGGTGGCGACGGCATCCAACGCGCATACGGGGGTAGCTGGCTCTCATCATTGACGTTTTGTGGGAGGTACTTGTGTCCATGGCCCAGAACCCGTTGTCCGTCGAGGTCACCCTGCCTCGCGAGGACGTTGTCCTGCTCACGGTCGAGGGCCATCTGGACATCGACACCGCGACCGGGCTGCAGCATCATCTGGCGAACCAGTTCCAGCACGGCCGTCACCATTTCCTGCTGGACCTCTCGGCCGTGCCCTTCATGGACTCGTCCGGCATGAACATCATCGTCAGGGCGTACCAGCAGACGCGGGAACTCGAGGGAAGCGTGCACATCATCGCGCCGGCGCCGGCGGTGCGACGGATTCTCGACCTCACGGGTGTGAGCATCACCGTGCCGTTGTCGGACAGCGTCGAGGACGCGCTCGCCCTCGTGGACAAGCAGCAGGGCCATTCCACCTGAACGTCGCTCGACGCACTCCGCCACCCCCGGCGGACGGCGGAGCACACCCACGCACCACCGCAGCTCCGCAGCTCCGCCCGGCCGGTACGGGGCGACACCGCCGTCGCCGTACCGGCCCCTATTCCGTCGGGCTCCACACCATGACTCGTACCTGGCACATCACCACCGTCACCGACGCCGCACGGGCCCGTATCGACACGGCACGCCTGGCAGCCGCCTACGGGGTGCCCGGCATGGAGCGGACCTGTCTGACGGCCGCCCTCAGCGCGCACCTGCGCCAGTGCCTGACCAAGGGCGGCACATGGCGGCTGGACCTTGAAACGGCCACGGCTCCGCCCGAGGACGGTCTGCTGCGGGCGGTCGTGACCTCGGGCGACGACGCATGCGCCGAGCGGCAGCCGCCGTGGCACATGACGGTCGCCTGCGCCCAGGGCGCGGGCGCGACGGCCGTCGCGCCCGCGGCGGCCGATCCCGAGACACTGGCCGGAGAACTGCTGTGCGCCGACGAGGACACGGCGCTGGTGCTGGACACGCTGGAGGAGCAGGAGGACCTGGTCGCCTCCCACCGGGAGGAGCTCGACCAGACCAACCTGGGCGTGCTGGCCCTGCACGCCGAACTGGACGCGGCCAGCCGGGGCCAGCGCGATCTCTTCGCCGCCGAGCGCAAGGCGCGGACGGAAGCGGAGGCCGCCCGCCGCAGACTGACGTTCCTCGCCGACGCCAGCGCCGTGCTGACGGCCTCGCTCAATCACGACGAGATCGTCCACCGCTTCCAGAGCCTGCTGGTCCCGGAGTACGCCCGCGGTGTCGACGTGTGGCTCTTCGACGGCGGGGACGACGAGCATCCGAACGCCCCTCGTCCGGCCGCCGCCGTGGTCGCGGCCCGCACCGGGCGCCCGCAGTACGCGGCCGACCATTCGGGCGACCTGCCAGGCGTGGACGACCAGCCTCCCTCGGCGCTGCGTCCCGAGGTCCCCCTGCTGTGCGTTCCGCTGCCGACGCGGCGGACACCGCTGGGGGTCCTGATCCTCTCGCCGCCGGGTGCCCGGTGGGACGCCGACGACGCCGTCATGCTGATCGAGCTCACTCGCCGTGCCGGCATCGCGATGGACAACGCCCGCCGCTTCGAGCACAACCGCGACATCGCCGAGACCCTGCAGCGGGCCCTGCTGACGGACCTGCCCACCACTCCGGGGCTGCATCTGGCAGCCCGGTATCTGCCGGCCACCCACGGTCTGAACATCGGCGGCGACTGGTACGACGCCTTCCGCCAGCCCGACGGCAGCCTGATCACCGTCATCGGCGACGTGACCGGACACGGGCTGCACGCCGCCGTGATGATGAGCCAGCTGCGCACCGCGCTGCGCGCGTACGCCGTCGACGGAGGAACCCCGGGCCAGCTCCTCACCCGGCTGCACATCTTCCTGCACCATCTGCAGCCGGATCTGTACGCCACAGCCGTCATCGCGCGCTTCCACCCCGACGAGCCGACGCTCACCTGGGCCGCCGCGGGCCACCCGCCACCCGTGCTGCGCACCCCGGACGGTCAGGTGCACACGCTCGGCGCCAAGCCCGGCGCGATGCTCGGCATTCCGCTGGAGCAGCGGATCCCGGACCACACCGTGAACGTCACACCCGGTTCGACGCTGGCGCTCTACACGGACGGTCTGGTCGAACGGCGCGCCCAGGGCATAGACCCCGGCATCGAGCGTCTCGCCGCGGCACTGGGGACGTTCCGTTCCGCGGACCTCGACGCGGACCTGGACGGCTCGGCCGACCGTCTCCTGCATCCTCTGCTGCGCGACTCCGAGCGGGACGACGACGTGTGTCTGCTGCTGTGCCATCTGCACAGCCGGGCGGCGGAGATGGCACGGGCCCCCGTCAAGCTGTCCTCGTTCTGAGAGCTGTCGTCCATCCGGGCCGGGCCGGGCGCCGCGAACACGAGCGGCTTCAAGGTGACCGTCAACGGCAGTGCCGTGAGCGGGACTCCGGCCGCCGGAACGTACTTCGCCGTCTCGCGGACGCCGGGGTGATCACGGTCGCGCAAGGCATCGGCCCGGGCCCCCGCCGCTCCGGGCGCCCGTGCGGCCTCCGCAGATGTCGCTCGACGACGTCCGGCGCGAGACGGCCCGCCTTCTGCCCGGCGCCCATGTGCGCCAACTCCTCTTCTGGCGCTACCTGTTGACATGCCGGGCTCCGAGTAGCACCTGAGGTGGCCCGTGGTCGGCGTGGGATCATCGGCACCATGCTGTTGGAAACCCACAGGCTCGTCCTGCGCCGCTTCCGAGCCGAGGACGCGGCACCGCTGGCCGCGTACCGCTCCGACCCCTCGGTGGCCCGCTACCAGAGCTGGACGCCACCCGTGTCCCTCGACACGGCCGCCCGGATCGTGCGGGCACTCGCCGAAGGATCCCTGGAGGAGCCCGGGTGGTTCCAGTACGCGATCGAACTGAAGGCGGACCGTTGTCTGGTGGGAGACATCGGGGTCCGTCTGCACGAGAACCGGATGCAGGCCGAGATCGGGTTCACCCTGGCCGGCGACCGGCAGGGGCTCGGCTATGCGGCGGAGGCCGCGGGAGCGGTGCTCGACGACCTGTTCGAGCGCCGCGAACTGCACCGGGTCTCCGCCGAGTGCGACGCCCGCAACACCCGTTCGGCGCGTCTGCTGCGGCGGCTCGGATTCGTACAGGAGGGCCTTTTCCGGCAGGCCACCTGGATCAAGGGTGAGTGGACGGACGACCTGGTGTTCGGCCTGCTGTCCTCCGACCGGCAACCGTCCTGCGGGTAGGCGGGGCCGGGGAGACGCACGTCACATTCGCTGATGTCACACTCGGCGCGCGGTTTCCGTCCTGGATGTGTAACCCGCTACCACGGCAGAGGAACACATCATGGAAGCCCGCTTGAACCTCATGGCCAACCCGGCCACGGCCGCGTTCATCAAGCACCTCACCTCGGCAGGCAAGGTCGTCTCGGACTCGACGCTGCCGGCCGCGACACAGGAGCTGGTGAAGATCCGCGCGAGCCAGATCAACGGCTGCGGTTTCTGCACCGACATGCACACCAAGGAAGCCACCGCGGCCGGGGAGACCCAGACACGGCTCAACCTCGTCGCGGCCTGGCGGGAGGCCAAGGTCTTCACCGAGGCCGAGCGTGCCGCGCTGGAACTGGCGGAGCAGGGCACCCGTATCGCGGACGCGGCGGGCGGGGTGTCGGACGAGGCATGGGCGAACGCCGCCAAGCACTACGACGAGGACCAGCTGGCCGCCCTGGTGTTCCTCATCTCCCTCATCAACGCCTTCAACCGGGCGAACGTCATCGTCCAGCAGCCCGCCGGGGACTACCGCGTCGGCCAGTTCGGATAGCCGGACAGCCGGACAGCCGGAACGTACCTGCCTCCTTGCCCGTCGCCCCGCGGGTCGCGCGATGGTGGCCGCGTACGCACTGTCGTACTCCGGACAGAAGGGTCATGCTTGCCCCGGGCCGCCACGCACGATCGACGGAGCGCGCATGACGACGGACAGGGGCACACGGATCGAGGTCAGGCCGGCCGCAGGCCACATCGGCGCCGAGATCACGGGCGTCGACCTGGCCGGGGACCTGGACGAGGCGGTGGTCGCCGGGATCCGGGCGGCGGTGCTGCGCTGGAAGGTGGTGTTCTTCCGCGAGCAGCACCTGGACCACGCCTCGCACCTCGCGTTCGCCCGGCGGTTCGGCGCACCGGTCGTCCTGGGAAAACGCGGCAGCGCGTCACCTGCGGACGTCCCGGAGATCGAGACGACGGCCGACCGGCTGGAACTCGGCGGACGGTACGGCATGGAGCACGACGAGTGGCTGCGCAGGCGCCGCCACTCGCTGCTGCGCGGCTGGCACTGCGACCACGGCGCCCGCGTCGATCCGCCGGCCGCGACCGTTCTGCGCGCCGAGGCCGTGCCCCCGTACGGCGGCGACACCACCTGGTCGAACCTGGCCGCCGCCTATGCGGGCCTCTCGGCTCCGCTGCGGGACTTCGTCGACGGGCTGCGCGCGGAGCACCGCCTGGGGGTCGGATACCAGGCACGGGCCGGCGAGGACGCGTACGTACGCCATCTGCTGGACCGGCAGACGGCCACCGAGCATCCGCTGGTGCGGGTGCACCCCGAGACGCGTGAGCGCGTGCTGTTCGTCAACGGCTACTACGTCGAGCAGATCCTGGGCCTGACCCGCATGGAGAGCACGCCGCTGCTGGAGATGCTGCTGGACCAGGCGACCCGCCCCGAGTACACCGTGCGGTTCCGCTGGGAGCCCGGGAGCGTGGCCTTCTGGGACAACCGGGCCACCATCCACCTGGCTCCCGGCGACACGGCCCACCTCGACCATCCCCGGATCATGCACCGCGTGATGCTCACGGGCGACGTCCCGGTCGGCGTGGACGGCAGGCCCTCGACCTCGATCGTGGGAAGCGAACCGCAACGCTGGTGAGGAGGGGGCGGGCCGGGGGACCTCCCGAAGCCCGGTCCGCCTTGTGCCGGGGCGTAGCAGTGTCGCGGTCGCGAGATGCCCCGGCTGTGCCGCCTGTGCCATCCAGGCCGCCTGGCCCACCGGAACCGGGTCACGGTCCGGCGGACACGCGGGAGATGTCCGGTGCCACGGACCGCTCGTGCACCCAGCGGTACAGCACCACCGAGCACACCGCCGCGAACGCGCACCACGTCGAGACGAACTCCGCCTGCCACAGCGCCCAGCAGGCCACCGCGCCGACGGCCACCAGGATGCCCAGGACGCGCAGGATCCGGTCGCCGGAGAGCAGGAGCGAGCCGATCGTGGCCAGCAGATAGCCCGCCACGAGTACCTCGGCATGAGGGAGGGAGACGGCGTAACCGACGGTGTGGCCGCGGATCTCGGCCCTCACGGAATGCGTGGCGAGGCGGTAGGAGAGCACCGCCGCGGTGGCGAGCCCGGCGACGAGCGGGATCATCAGCCGCCGCCTGGCACTCGGCGGCGCCACGCACAGCACGCCTGCCGTCACCCACACGGCGAGCAGCGGCAAGGCCATCGCCGCCCAGACCACGGTGGCGGGACCCGTGCCACCGCCGGAGCGCCAGACCAGGGACTCCACGATCTGATGAGCGCCCAGGAGCAGGGGCAGCCCGGCCAGCGGCAGTTCGGCCGCCCTGCGGGTCCGCGCCACGCAGGCCACTCCCACGGCGGCGATACCGCAGCCCGCCACGAGATCGGCCGTCGCATTCCAGCACATCGCGTCACCAGGGGTTCGTGTCAGAGGACGTGTCGGAGGACGTATCCGAGGGTCGTGTCGGGGGTCGTAGCCGGGGTTCGCGTCGGGGGTCGTATCCGGGGTTCGTGTCACGGGATCTGTGCCTGCCGTGATCAAGCTACGACCCGGGCCCCCGGACACCACGGCCGATACGGCCGTTCGGACCCCTGTCTGCATCCGGGAGCATTGCCGCGGCAGTAAGCGCTCTCTATACTCCCGGGCGATGGATTCGGAAACCGCCCTCGATGATTCCTACTTCGACCACTGCCCCTGGGACTTCGACCGTCGCGCCTCCGCCGCGCAACGGAAAGCCCAGGCCGCGCACCAGAAGCGGCTGGCCGGCGGCGGGGCGGGGCTCGGCCCGCGCTGTTACGTCTCCCCCGCCGCCGGAGTCTTCACCGACGTGCTGCTTCTCGGCGAGAACTCGTACATCGCCGGGCACGCCTACGTCACCGGCGAGGTGACCACCGGCTCCGACTGCACCGTCAACCCGTACGCCACCGTGCGGGGACGGATCACGCTGGGGGACGGGGTGCGGATCGGTGCCCACAGCTCGCTGCTCGGCTTCAACCACGGGTTCGCGCCCGACCGCCCCGTGCACCGGCAGCCCCTCACCAGCAGGGGCATCACCGTCGGCGACGACGTGTGGATCGGCTCGAACGTCGTCGTCCTGGACGGGGTGGACATCGGCGACCACTGTGTGGTGGGCGCGGGTGCGGTCGTGACCAAGGATCTGCCGCCCTGGTCGGTCGCCGCCGGCAATCCGGCCCGTCGGCTGCGGGACCGGCGTGACCCCGGCCCCGCCCGGCGCGGGGCGGCGGACGGCGGGCCCGGGGGCGTCGGGGGCCTTGGGGACGCGGTCGCCCGGTTCGCCGACCGGGCCCGGGCACAGGCCGTGGACCTCCTCGCGCGTGCCTGGGACGCCAACGCGGGCCGGTACCGCGATCGGCCCGGCGCGTCGACGACCGTCCGCGCCCACTGTGACGCCGTGGAGATCGCCGACCTGCTCCTGGGCTCGCCTCCGCCGCAGCTGACCGCCACCGAGCACGCCGAGCGGCTGCGCTCCCTGCAGGAGCCCGTCGGCGGGCTGGTGCCCGAACTCGCCCCCGACGGCGGCCCGGGCACGCTGCCCGCTCCCGCGTCGGACGGCTGGATCGACGACGGCGCCGCCGAATACCACGTGCTGTCCGTGGGCTACGCGCTGGACCTGCTGGGCTCGCGCTTCGCCCACCCGGTCCACACCGTGGAGCACATGACGGCGGACCAGCTGGTCGCACGTCTGGAGTCGCTTCCGTGGCGGACCCGGGCCTGGTCGGCCGGCGCGTGGGTGGACTGCTGGGCGACCGGCGCGCACCTCAACCTCGGCCTGGGCGCCGCGGCAGGCGCCCCGGGCACTCTGGAGGCGCTGTTCGGCTGGCTCGGCACGCGGGTGGATCCCTGGACCGGCATGTGGGGGCAGGTTGCCTCGCCCACCGAAGGGCGACTGCAACTCGTCAACGGCTACTACCGGCTCACGCGCGGCTCGTTCGCCCAGTTCGGGCTGCGTCCTCCGTACGCGGAACGGGTGAGGGACACCGTGCTCGACCACGGACGTGATCCGCGCTGGTTCGCCGCGGGCCGCCAGAACGCGTGCAACGTGCTGGACGTGGCACACCCGCTGTGGCTCACCGGCCGGCAGACCGGCCACCGGGCCGCCGAGGCGGGGGCGTGGGCCGCGGAACAGCTGACACACGCGCTGGGCGAGTGGCGGGACGGAACCGGATTCGGCTTCGGCCCGCCGGGCGAGGGAGGTGCGGGCCCCGGCCGTGAACCGGGCCTCCAGGGCACCGAGATGTGGCTGGCCATCATCTGGCTGTTGGCCGATCTGGTGGGAGTGGCGGACCGCCTGGGGTACCGGCCGCGTGGCGTCCACCGCCCCGAGGCCGCTCGCTCACCCGCGCCGGGGCTGCCTCCTCACCCGGTTGCTTCTCGTCCGGCCCCTTCCTGTTCGGTCCCTTCTTCGGTCGCTTCTTCGGCCCCGTCTCGTTCGGCCCCTGTCGACAACTCGCTGTAGTAGAAGCTGTGGTCGGAGTGCACGGTCCGGCGCACACCGGTGCCGAGCCAGCGTCCGGAGCTCCGCGTGCCCCAGGCGAACAGATAGTCGATCTTGCGACCGTCGTCGTAGGTCGGCCGGGTGTACGGCGGTCCGGTCTCACGAGGGCCGTTCGCCTCGCTGCCGTTGCCGCCGTACAGGATGTCCAGCTCTCGCGCGTCGGGCGGCGCGTTCAGGTCGCCCGCCAGGACGACCGGGCCGTCGGCGCCGAGCTTGTGGGTGCCGTCCGGTTTCCAGTCGTCGTGGATGAACTCGGTCTGCGCCTGCCGTTCCCTGTCCTTCGCGCCGCCGACACTCAGATGCGTGCTGCACCCCGTGACGGGTGGGCCCGATCGGTCCGGATCTCCCGGAGCACGCACGACGGCACAGATGACGGCCCGCTCACCACCTCTGCCGTCCAGGTTGGGCAGCAGTGCCGGTGGCAGGATCTTCACAGCAGAGTGGAACAGGATGCTGTTCCCGTACGGCTGGCCGTCGGCACAGTTCGTACCCGTGTCGACGAAGGCGCTGCGCATGCCCAACTCCCGTGCGAACCGCTCCCCTTGGGTCTTGCAGACTTCCTGGAGCCCGATGAAGAGCCACCGGTCGGGGTCGCCGAGGGTGACGTCCTTGATGGCCTCGGCCTCGTCCCTGATCCAGTCGCCGGCGTCGCCCCGGTGGCCGATGTTTCCGTAGATGTTGAACGTGCCGACGTAATGGCCCGGGGAAGCGTTCGGTACAGCGGCCGGCTCGGGCGCGGCGGCACCGCTTCTCGCCGGGAGTGCCACCAGTAGGCACAGGAGGGCCGTCACGCTCGCCCTGGCCGCGCCGCGTCTCCTCGTACGACGACGCGTTGTCATGAATTCGACGATACCCATGCGGGCCCCGAACCAGTCGGGCCGAAGTGCCGAATGTGACGCACTCGTTCGTCCGTGGCAGCCGTGAACCGTTCTTCCGTCCGGCATCAGCACCGGCCTCAGCGGCGCCGGCAGACCGTGATCGAGTGGCCGACCTCGTCGATCGGTGTGCTGGTGGCGAGCAGTGCCGCCAGCCGTCCGTCGGCCTTCGCCGCCGAGGAGTCGGACACCACCAGCAGTCCGTGCACCTCGCCGAGGGGGGCCTTGAGCGGATCGGACGCGTCGATGCCGTAGTAGGCGGGCACGCCCGCGCCCTTGTAGACGAGCCAGACCCGCTCACCGGGGTGGTGGCGACGGAGGTGATCCGCGAGGCGGCCCAGGTCCTGGCCCCAGTCGACGTTCGAGTCATGCAGCCGCAGATGGGTCTTCGAGGGGCCGCCGAAGGCCTCGTTGGAGTACGGCAGGTAGTACGGGTACGTGCGCAGCGAGCTGACCGCCACGAAGCAGACCAGCGCCGCGGTCGCCCAGAGGGCCGGGCGGCGGCGGAAGAGTGTCACTCCCGCGGCGACCACGGCCAGGAACATCGGCATGAACACGGCGTACCGCACGCCGAGATCCCGGGCGCCGTTCATGGAGATGGCCAGCAGCACGGCCGGGGGGACGAGCACGTACGGAGCGGCGGGGCGCAGCCGACGTACGGTCAGGATCGCGACGGCACCCGCGATCCACAGCGCGAGCATGCCGAGCGGTGTCTTCACCAGGAGCGCGGCCGGCAGGTAGTACCAGAGCGAGCCCTCGTACAGCCGCCCGAAGAGGAAGCCCTGCCAGATGTCGTACTCGAAGCCGAACTGGATGCGCATGCCGTCCCGGTAGGCCTCGGGGAACGGCAGCCATGCCGCGACCCGGCCGCGCATGCCGCGGATGTCCGGCACGTTCTCGGGCACCGTCCAGCGCAGCCGGGGGTCGACGACGAGGTAGGTGGCCCACACGACGGCGACCGCGACCAGCGCCATACCGACGGCGGCTGCCGCTCCGTGGGCGAGGAGCCTCACGCGGGCGCGGACATCGGATCCCGGGGCCCGGCGTGCGTGCCAGAACGACAGGACGCCGAGCAGCATCAGCACCGGGATCACCGGCAGCACGCTCATCTTGGTGGCCGCGGCCGCGCCCAGGGCCACACCGGCGAGCGGGAGGCAGAGGTGCGGCCGCCGCCGCGCCCGCCACAGCAGCCATACGGAGGTGAGCAGGAACCCGGCCGCGGGCACGTCGAGCGTGGCCAGCGAGCCGTTCGCGATGACGTCCGGGGAGAACGCGTACAGGGCGAGTGCCGCGAGCCCGCCGACCGGGCCGGTGAGGTCGCGGGCGAACGCGAGGACGACCAGCCCGAACAGCAGCGTCAGGACGATCACCGGGAGCCGTGCGTACAGCATCAGGTGTCCGGGGTCGTTGCCCGACTCGTACAGCACATGCCGTCCGAGTGCCATCTGGCTGCCGGCGAAGGCGGAGTCGAGGCGCGCGTCGGTGAACACCAGACCGGACGCGATGATCAGCTTGCCCAGGGGCGGGTGTTCGGGGTTGTAACGGAGGCTTCGTTCCTTGAGGTACACCTCGGCCGTGGCCACGTACACGGGCTCGTCGATGGTGGGGGTCTGGCCGACGGCGGTGGTGACCATCGCGACCGCCATCTCGGCGAGGAGCGCGACGACGGCCAGCGCGTACAGCCATCGCCGGTGCCGCTCATACCGAACACCCCGAACTCCACGGAAACCACGGATGCCCCGGAACCCCCGGAAGCCCCGGAAGCCCCGGACATGCCACAGCAACCCGCCGGTCCGGCCCGGTCGTTCGGCCGCGTCCGTCGGTTCGGGCAGGCGGGGGGCGGTGTGCTCGTCACCCTCGGCCGGGGTGGCCCGCGGCGTGCTCATGCGGCACAGCTTTCCATCAACCCCCCTCGTCCATGACGTTCTTGGGCCGGTTGAGCCACAAGTATTCAGCGCTCCGTAACCGTTGTGACCACTGTGGCCTCTTGGCACGCGAGTGAAAGTCCGGGACTCTGAACTGCTCATGTCATACAGGGCGCTGGCCCGCACAGGGCCGATGAGGAGGACGCTTGTGAACGGCAGACCGGCATCGAAGCTCTTCGGATCCCGGCGGTTGCGCCGGAGGTCGCTCGGCGTTCTCGCCGGCGCCGCCGCTTTGGTCCTCGCTTTCCCCGCCACCGCTCTGGCGGCCCCGCCCGGCGCCCTGCCCGCCAACGCGGAGGGGCTGGACCAGACGTTCCAGCCCGCCTACGACTACGACACGGACGGCTGTTACGCCACGCCCGCCATCGGCACCGACGGGACCGTCAACGGCGGGCTCAACCCGAGCGGCGCCCTCAACGGCCAGTGCCGTGACGCGTCGGACCTGGACAACACCAACGGCTACTCGCGCTCCAAGTGCAACAACGGCTGGTGCGCGATCGTCTACGCCTCCTACTTCGAGAAGGACCAGGCCGTGGCCGGCAGCGGCCTGGGCGGGCACCGGCACGACTGGGAGCACGTCGTGGTCTGGGTGCAGAACAACGAGGCCCAGTACGTCTCGACGTCCAACCACGGCTCGTTCACGGTCCGGAACCGTTCGGCGATCCGCTGGGACGGGACGCACCCCAAGGTCGTGTACCACAAGGACGGGATCAGCACGCACTGCTTCCGCGCCGCGACCTCGGGCGACGAGCCGCCGGAGAACCACAAGGGGACCTGGCAGTACCCCTCGCTGGTCGGCTGGAACGGCTATCCCGCCGGGGTGCGCGACACGCTTACCTCGTACAACTTCGGCAGTGCGACGCTCGGCATCAAGGACAGCACGTTCACCTCACATCTCTCGTCCGCCAAGCCGTCGGGGATCGCGTTCGACCCGAACGCCTGACCGCGCGTCATACCTGCGGGCCCGATACCTGCGAGCCCGATACCTGCGGACCCGCTCGACCGCCCGGGGGCGGCGACGTCCCGGCCCTGCCGGGAGCGTCGCCGTCCGGGCGGTCCGGGCGGTCCGGGCGGTCCGGGCGGTCCGGGCGGTCCGGGCGGTCCGGCAGGACCTCGGCGGCGAAGGCGGCGACGTCCTGGACGAGCCGTTCGGGCTCCTCCCAGTACAGCGCGTGGCCGGCGCCCTCGTAGACGACGAGCCTCGCATCGAAGACCGTGTCGAGGATCCGCTGCTGGTCGGCGCGCGGCAGGATGCTGTCGGCGTCACCCCAGAGCACGAGCGTGGGGACGAGGATTCCCCTCAGCGTGGCCGCGAGGTCCGTCTCCAGCAGGCCGCGCATGGTCTCCCGCCAGACCCGTGCGGGCACTTTGAGGTTCTCCTCGGCGATCGTCGCGAGGAGCCCGCGTCCCAGCGGCCGGGCCGTGAGGCCGCCGAGCAGCTCTTCGACGAAGGCGCGCGGCACGGGGTCGCCGAGGTTCTGGACCTTCTTCCCCAGGGCCGTCGCGACGGGCTTGTCGGCGAGGGTGGCCGGGACACCCGCCAGGACGAGCCCCGCCACCCGGTCGGGGTGGCTGCCCGCGACCAGCCGCGCGGCCACACCGCCGCTCGACGCACCGACCAGGACCGCCCGGCGGATGCCCACGGCGTCGAGGAATTCCACGAGGTCGTCGGCGAAGTCCGACGGGCCGTAGCCGTCCGGGGGCCGTTCGGCGTCGCCGTGGCCTCGTTGGGTGGGGGCGTACCCGTGCAGTGCGGCGGGGAGCTGTCTGAGTATCGGCTCGAACATCCACCAGGAGTCCCCGAGGCCGTGCACGAAGACGACGGGAACGCCCTCCGGACCACCCGCCTCCGCGTACGGAAGGACGAGCCCGCTCCTCAGCCGGGCGGCCTTCACCACGATCGTGCTCACGGCGGCGCTCCTGACGTCGGTCGGCCCCCTCGTACCCCTTCGCGCCTCTCCGTACCCCCGGTACCACTCGCACGCAGGCCGCTGGGCGGCACGACGATCTCCTTCATCGTAATGAGAGGCATGACGACCCGCCCGTCCAGCCGGCGGCCTCGGCTGGTGCCCCGCGTCAGTTCTTCAGGTGCACCGATCGCCGAGATTCCACGCATGTGACCGTCGTTCATGTTCGTGAATCTCAGCAGCGCCTCGGCAGCGGCAGTTTCAAGTCGAACTCCTGGGGCCGACGTCGGCCACTGCGCGGGAGGAGGACCGGCCGTCGACCTCCGCCGGCGCCTCCCGGAACCGATTCCTGCTCCACGGACCGAAGTCGCCCGGTGGCGCTCCGAAAGACGATCAGGTCAGGTCGATCGTCTTTTCGTGACCCAACTCCCGCCCACGTGGGCTAGATTTCGAACGCCCTCGCTTCCGGACTCCATCGGAGGGGCGCTCTGAGGACGATCTGGAGCGGCACATGCACCCCTTGGAAGTAGCCAGACCGGCCCCGCCCATGCTGAAGGGAGGGCTCGCCGACAGTCTGTTCGAGACAGCTGAACGCGACCCCCTGCTGCCACAGCTGGCCCGCCGTTCCGACACCTCTCCCCCAGTCTGGTCGCAGGTGACCGCGATCGAGCTGCGGGACGAGGTGGTGGACGTCGCACGGGGCTTCATCGCGGCCGGGATCTTCCCGGGCCACCGCGTGGGCGTCATGGCACGCACCCGCTACGAGTGGACCGTACTCAGCTACGCCCTGTGGACGGTGGGCGCCGAGATCGTTCCGATCTTCCCGACCTCGTCGCACGAACAGGTCGGGTGGATCCTCCAGGACGCGGGCTGCGTCGCGGTGGTGGTGGAGGACGAGCAGGGCATCATGACGGTCGGCTCGGTGTGCGCCTCGCTGCCGGCCCTGCGGCACGTCTGGCAACTGGACGCCGGGGCCCTGACGGACCTGACGGAGTCCGGCCTGTCGGTACCGGTCACCACGGTCGAGTCCATGCGGCGGATCGTGCTGCCCGACTCCACCGCGGTCATCGCCTACACCTCGGGCACGACGGGCCACCCCAAGGGCTGCGCCCTGAGTCACAGCAGCCTGGCGAGTTCCTGCGACACACTGCTGGCCGGGTGGAGACACACCGCCGCGCCCCCCGGGCAGCAGCCCGCCGTGCTGGCCTTCCTGCCCTTCTCCCACGCCTACGGCCTCATGGTCCAGAGCCTGTGCCTGCGCGGCGGGATACTCATGGGCCACGAACCCGATCTGCGCGCGGAGACACTGGCCGACTCCCTGCTGTCCTTCCGGCCCACCTACCTCTACGCCGTCCCGTTCGTCTTCGAGAAGCTCTACAAGAATTTCCTCCGCAAGGCCGAGGAGGCGGGACGCGGCGCCCTGTTCGAGCGCGCCGTCCGCACCGCGCAGGACTTCGCCGCGGCCACCGAGCGGCAACGGCTCGGATCCGGCCCGGGGCCCGGCCTCGATCTGCGGCTGCAACACGCCGTCTACGACAAGACGGTGTACCGCAAGCTCCGCGCGGCACTGGGCGGAAGAGTGCGCGGCGCGGTCTCGGGCGGCTCGCCCCTGAACCGTGAACTGGCCCTGTTCTACTCGGGAATCGGGATCTTCGTCCACGACGGATACGGGCTCACGGAGACGAGCGGCGGCATCACGGCCCAGCCCGTCGGCCGGGAGAAACTGGGCACCGTGGGACGGCCCCTGCCCGACACGGAGATCCAGGTGGCCGACGACGGGGAGATCTTCGTCCGTGGACCCTCGGTGTTCCAGGGCTATGTCAACGACGACGAGGCCAACTGGGCCGCGTTCCACGACGGCTGGCTGGCCACCGGCGACATCGGCCGGTTCGACGACGAGGGCTATCTGAGCATCACCGGCCGCAAGAAGGACATCGTCATCACGAGCGACGGCAAGAGTGTCGCTCCCGCGGCTCTCGAAGAACGCCTGCGGGTCCATCCGCTCATCCACCAGGCGGTGATCGTGGGTGACAACCGGCCCTGCGTGGGGGCCCTGATCACCCTCGATCCCGAATTCCTCACGCACTGGCGCTCGGTCCGCACCTTCCCCGGCGAGGGCCACGACCGCGAGCTGCGCGAGGAGAACGCCTTACGGGAGGAGATCATCCGCGCTGTCGGCACGGCCAACTCCACCGTGTCGCGCTCGGAGTCCATCCGCGTGTACCGGGTACTGCCCGAGCCGTTCGACCTGGCCAACGGGCTGCTCACCCCGTCGATGAAACTGCGCAGGGACGCCATCGCGCACCGGTACGCCGCCGAGATCGAAGCCATGTACCAGTCGTCCCCACGCGCACCCCGCAGCCTCCCACCCGCCGCCGACCCCTACAGCTGGGACGACACGGACAACGTCTTCCGCTGAGCGGCCCGGTCACCTGGGCGGCCCGGTCACCGTCCGGCCGGGCCGACCGTGGTCCCATCAACCGTTCACGCACGACCTGTCGTGGTGAGGGCGGGAGAGACACATGCGACGAGTACCCGGTGCCCGATGGCCGGCCTGGGCCGGGACGGCGGCCCTGCTGATGGTCACCGCGGCCTGCGGAAGCACGGAAACCGGAGCCGGTGGCGGGGGCTCCGGCAGCGGCTCCCCCGACTCCCCCGGTTCCTCCCACGCCTCCCCGTCCGTCACCTCCGGTCGCTCGCCGTCACACGCTCGCTTCGTCGAGGAGGTCGAGTGGGCCGGCGGCGGCCGCGTGGGGATGTACTACGCCGCCGGGCGTGGACTCATGGAGCAGCACCAGGACACCGCGGACGGGCCGTGGACCGAGCCCCACCTGGTGTACGCGACCGAGGGCGACCCGTGCCAGAGCATCACGCTCAAGGCGTTCCGCGGCACGGTCACGGCCATCGCGAACTGGGGTGTGTACTGCTCGGACGGCGAACCGCCGGCGGAGTCGATCGCCGCGGTCGGCACCCGGAATCTGTCGACGTGGGACACCAAGGCCACCAAGGACTTCGACGGCTGGGAGAAGGCCGGGGCGGTGGACGGAACCGAGGACCTGCTGTTCACCAACTCGTCCTCCGAGTGGCTCACCCGGCTGCGCTGGAGCCCGACGGGCGGCTTCGGCGAAGTGGAGAGCATCCGCCGTTGATCAGCCCGGCCGATGCCCGACGGCCCGGCCCCGCAAGAAGCCCGGCAGGGAGACCCCAGGAATTTGCGTCGTGCACGCTCCTTGACGCCCGTTGATCAAACGACTTACTTTCGCAGCGATTAAAACGATTCAATCCCCTGGGCCCCTCAAGGGGTCCTCTTTGTGCTGCCCTCCAAGAGTGGACAGGAACCATGAACGACCACACCGCAGTTCACCGGACGGGCGTCCCGCGCCGAACCGTGCTCGCCGCCGCGGCCACTGCGGCCGCCGCCGGCGCCGTCGAGTGGGCGGCCCCCGGCCGCGCTTCGGCCGCCACCGCGCGTGCCACCGCGGGCTCCACCGGCGCCTCCCTGTCCTTCGCCGAGCCGGGCCGGGCGGTCCGCCCGAAGTTCCGCTGGTGGTGGCCCGACGGCCTGGTACGGCCCGACGAGATCAGACGGGAGATCGACCAGATCGCCGACGCGGGCTTCGGCGGCGCCGAGATAGCCGCCGTCCACCACAGCGTCACCGACACCTCGGAGCTGGACACGGCCCGCCACGGCTGGGGAACCGCCGCCTGGGTGACGGGAGTCGAGGCCGCGCTGAGCCAGGCCGCACGACGCGGTCTCACCGTCGACCTCACCGTCGGCCCCAGCTGGCCGGCCGCCGTACCCGGTATCACCCCCGACAGCGAGGCCGCCGTCAAGGAGCTCGCCCACGGAGCCGTCACGGTGGCCCCCGGCGCCGCCTACAACGGCCCCGTCCCGGCGCCCGTTCACGAGGCGGCGTCCGGCGTGAGCAAGCAGCGGCTCCTCCTGGTGCAGGCAGCGCGCGTGAACACCGTGAACTCCACCCGCAAGGAGACCGGCCTCGACCTGGACTCGGTCCGCGACCTCACCTCGGCCGTCACCGACGACACCCTGAACTGGGCCGCGCCCGACGACGGCACCTGGGTCGTGATCGCGTACTGGGTGCGCGGCTCGGGCCAGACCCCGGAAGCAGGACCGCACACCGACCCGCCGGCCTACGTCGTCGACCACTTCAGCGCGGCCGGCACGCGCGCGGTGACCGACTTCTGGGAGAAGCACATCCTCACGAAGTCCGTCCGGCGGCTCCTGAAGGTGTCCGGCGGCGCGCTCTTCGAGGACTCCATCGAGCTGGAGACCGACGGACTGCAGTGGACGCCGGGCCTGCCCGACGCGTTCCGCGAACACACCGGCCGCTCCCTGCTGCCGCTGCTGCCCGCCCTGGTCCTCGACAACAGCAACCAGGTCTACGCCTTCGATGCAGCCGTCACCCGCCAGATCCGCCACGACTTCTGGGAGACGGTCTCCACCCTCTTCAACAGGCATCACGTCTCGGCGCTGCGCACCTGGGCCCGTTCGCTCGGACTCCAACTGCGTTCCCAGCCCTACGGGTTGCAGACCGACGCCATCGCCTCGGCCGCGATCCTCGACATCGCCGAGGGCGAGTCGCTGGGCTTCAAGAACCTCGACGACTACCGGTGCCTGGCCGGTGGCCGTGACATGGCCGGGCACACAGTGCTCTCGTGCGAGGCCGGCGCCTACGCGGGCAGCGCGTACAGCACCACGTGGCAGCGGTTCCTGCGCACCATGGGCGGCGCCTACGCCGCCGGGGTCAACCAGACGGTCGTCCACGGCTTCTCCTACGCCGAGTTCCCGGGGGTCCACTGGCCCGGATACGCGGCCTTCACTCCGTACAAGGGCGTGGCGGGCTACGGCGAGTCCTGGGGCCCCAGGCATCCCACCTGGAAGCACGTCTCCGACGTCTCCGGCTACCTCGGCCGTGTCCACCAGGTGCTGCAGACCGGCCGGGCCCAGGCGGATGTGGCGGTGTTCCGGCAGACCGGCTACACGGCCACCGGCATCGGCGCCTCCTGGTTCACCGCCACGGGCATCACACTCGGCTGGACCCACCAGTTCCTCAGCGGTCCACTCCTCGACCTGCCCTCCGCCACGGTGCGCCGGGGACGGCTCGCGCCCGAAGGCCCCGCCTACAAGGCCCTGTTCGTCGAGGGCGACTTCTTCTACGGCTCCACGGTGACCCTCGCGCTGAAGGACGCGCGGGCCCTGCTGCGGCTCACCCGCGCCGGGCTGCCGATCGTCCTGCTCGGCGCCTGGGACGCGGTGGTGCCGCCCGGCGTCCCGGACAGCGGGGAGACCGAGGAACTGCTGTCCGTGGTCAAGGAGTTGCTGGCGCAGCCGTTGGTCCGCCGGGTCGCCGACAAGACCGCGGTGGGTGACGCGCTCACCGGACTCGGAGTGCGGCCCGACGTCGGCTACTCGACCGCCTCGACCCTCCTCAACGCCCACCGGGTGGCCGACGGCGTCGACTACTACTACCTGTGCAACGGCAAGCACGCCGAGACCGTCAAGCCGCCGGTCGCCGCCATCGATCACGAGGTCACCCTGCGCCGCACCACGGCCAAGGGTGTGCCGTACCTGCTGGACCCCTGGACCGGGAGGGCCGAGCGTGTCGCCCGCTACACCGAGGACGGCGGCGACGGCGACAACGGTGGCGGCTCGGTCACGGTGCGGGTCACCCTCCAGCCCGCGGAGACCCTCGTCGTGGCGATCGGCCGGCCGGGCCTCTTCGGCGACCGGAACGGCACGCGCCCGTACGCCGTCGACAGCGAGGCCGACGAGGTGCGGTTCACGGACGCCGGTCTCTCCGTCCGCTCCGCGGCCACGGGAACGTACCGGACCGTGCTCTCGAAGGGGCGCGCCGTCAGCACCTCGCTCAAGGACATCCCGGAGCCGACCGAACTGACGTCGTGGCGGCTGCACGTACAGGACTGGCGGCCCGGCGCGTCGGCCACCCGGACAGCCGTCGTCGAGCACGATCTGACGCTGGACGCGCTGGTGCCCTGGTCGCAGGTCCCGGAACTCGCCGATGTCTCGGGCATCGGCCGCTACCGCACCACGGTCACCCTCGGCCGCGGTTGGACCGGTGGCCACGGCGCACATCTGGAACTGGGCACGGTCACCGACACCTGCCGGGTCACGGTCAACGGCCACCGGCTCGACCCGGTCGACCAGATCCATCCGGTGGTCGATCTGGGCGGCCTGCTCAGGCGCGGTGCGAACGTCGTCGAGGTCGAGGTGGCCACTCCGCTCGCCAACCGGCTGCGGGTCAGCGACCCCGGGGTGTACGGCGGCCTGACCCGGGGGGCGTACGGGCTGCTGGGGCCGGTCCGGCTGGTTCCCTACGGGGAGGCCCGGATCGCCTGATCCGGACACCGCCGACCGACCCTGCGTGCGGCGGCCGGTCCTGTGTGCGGCGTCCGGCGTGCGGTCCTGTGTGCGGCGCGGCGCCCGGCCCTCCCAGTTGAGGAAGGTGCCCGCCTTCTCGGCGACCGCGGCGACGGGCAGTACGACGTCCGCGTGCTCGGTGACCTCGCTGGGA
>NZ_JBEZJY010000059.1:0-47312 GCF_040651415.1 Streptomyces sp. NPDC048484 | reverse complement strand
CACAAAACCTTCATCTCCCCCACAGCACCATTTCCAGAAGCTGCCCTACAACCAACTCCTATTCATGTTCAGGACACAAGACCAGGGACAAGTCCGCCTCACCCCGTTTCGCCGCCTCCGCGATCTGCCCCTCCAACAGGGCCTCGAAGACGCCGGCGTCCCGCCACTGGCGGAAGCGGTTGTGCACGGTCGACCAGGCACCGAACTCGGCTGGCATCTCCCGCCACTGCCCGCCGGTCTTGAATCGCCAGATCACGCCCTCGAACTGCTGGCGCAGCCGCACGGGATACGGGCCGTACTCGCCGATCGGCAGGTACGGCTCGATGAACTCCCACTCCCCATCGGTCAGTTGTACGCGCGTCATGCAAGAACAAATACCGAACCAGGAACTGGAGCGAGGGCGGATCCCACAAATTGATCACGACTCGATACGCGCCCTAGTGCCGCGGCCCCGGTGGGGGCTGGGCGCGCAGTTCCCCGCGCCCCTGAAAGACGGGGCTGTGCCCCTGTCTTTCAGCAGCGGGGGGCTCAGCCCCCCGCTGTTTAGGGGCGCGGGGAACTGCGCGCCCAGCCACGACGCACCCGCACCCTCGGACGGCGCAGCGGAGCCATCTCCAAGCGCGGCGCTCAGCCGGTCGCGTCCACCAGTGCCAGGTCGTGCAGGCGGTCCGGAGGACCCGGGCGGGCGTAGTACCAGCCCTGGGCCGTGTCACAGCCCAGGAGGCGCAGCTGCTCGGCCTGGGCCCCCGTCTCCACGCCCTCGACCGTGACCGCGAGGTCGAGGCTGTGGGCGAGGGTGACGATCCCTTCGACGATCTTGAGGTCGACGGGATCGGCGGGAAACTGCTGCATGCCCTGGGTGAAGGACCGGTCGAGCTTGAGGATGCTCACCGGGAGGCGGCGCAGGTTGGCGAGGTTCGAGTAGCCCGTTCCGAAGTCGTCCAGCGCGATGTCGACGCCCATCTCGGCGAGTCGGCGCAGCGGCTTGAGGAGGTCGTCGTCGGCGCCGATCAGCGCGGACTCGGTGACCTCCAGGCAGAGCGCGTTCGGTTCGAGGCCGACGCGCTCCAGGATGTCGACCGTGTCGGAGACCAGGCCGGGGTGGGTCAGCTGGCACGGGGAAAGGTTGACGTTGATGCGCAGCGGGCCGGCGCCGGAGTGACGTTCCTGCCACACGCGGGCCTGGCGGACCGACTGTTCCAGGACCCAGCGGCCCAGCGGGACGATCAGGCCGGTGTGCTCGGCGAGCGGGATGAACCGGTCGGGGCCGAGTACGCCGTGCTGCGGGTGCAGCCAGCGGACGAGTGCCTCGGCGCCGTGCACACTGCCGTCCCCGAGATGGACGAGCGGCTGGTACTCGATGAAGAACTCGCCCCGGTCCAGCGCCGCGGGCAGCGCCGTGGTGAGCCCGTGCCGGGTGATGGCGCGGGCGTCGGCCTCGGCGTCGGCCAGCTCGTAACGGTTGCCGCCCGCCGACTTGGCCCGGTACATCGTGATGTCGGCGCTGCGCAGCACCTCCGCGGGGCCGCGCTCGCCCGCCGGGCCCTCGACGATGCCGATGCTGCCGCGGACCGTCAGTTCCCGGCCGTCGATGCGCACCGGACTGACCAGGGCGTTCATGATGCGGTCGGCGAGCGCGTCGACCTCGTTCTCGGTGTCGGGCCCGGTGGTCAGGGCCACGAACTCGTCGCCGCCGAGCCGGGCCACCATCTCGCCGGGCGCGGTCGCGCAGGACTGCAGCCGGTCGGCGACCTCGACGAGCAGCCGGTCTCCCGCCGCGTGCCCGAGGCTGTCGTTGATGGTCTTGAAGCCGTCGAGGTCGAGGTAGCAGAGGCCGAAGCGCATGCCTTCGCCGCCCGCGGCGACGGCCTTGTCGAGCCGCTCGAAGAACAGGGTGCGGTTGGGCAGTCCGGTGAGCGCGTCGTGCGTCGCCTCGTAGCGGAGCCGGAGGTTGAGCAGCCTGCGCTCGGTGGTGTCCTCCATGAGGGCGAGCTGGTACTGCGGCTGCCCGTCCGCGTCACGCAGCAGCGAGACGGTGAGGTTGGTCCACAGAACCGTTCCGTCAGGCCGGTAGAAGGCCTTCTCCACGTGGTAGTGCTCGCGGTGGCCGGTGACCAGCTCCTCGTAGAGCCGCCAGACCTGCGGGGCGTCCTCGGGGTGGGTCCACTCGGTGACGTTGCGCCCGCGCATCAGCTGCTCGGTGCCGCCGAACATGCGCAGCAGGGCGTTGTTCATCTGCAGGATGTTGCCGTCGAGGTCGGCGACGCCGATGCCGATGGCCGCGCCCTCGAAGACCGCGCGAAAGCGTGCCTCGGTAGCGTGCAGCGCGTCCGCGACGATGCCCTGGGCCTGCAGGGCGGCCCGTGCGATGGCCTCCTGCTCGGCCAGTGTCCGGTCCCGCAGCGCCTGCGCGAATCCGGCGGCCATGGCGTGCTGCAGCCGCGCGGAGCGGGCGCGCAGGGCGTCCTGGGGCCCGTCACCGCCGCAGTAGAGCACCAGATAGGCGTCGACGCAGTCGAGTGAGGCGCTGAGGGCCTCGGGCTCGGTGCAGTGCGCCCCGATGAGCGCGGCTCCGACGGCCTGTCCCTCGGCCGCCTCGAACATCCTGGCCCGCAGCGCCTCGCTGAGCCGCCGTGCGAGCGGCAGGAGGCGCTGCTCGAACTCCGGCCGGGTCAGCGACGTGGCGGTCACCGGGAAGACAGCCCGGCTCCAGATCGTCGCGAACCTGCGCAGTCTGTCCTCCGGCCCGTCCGGCTCCGCGGTCACGCCGCGCGCCCCACGCCCGCGAAACCCGAGTAGGAATAAGGATCCTCGTCCTCGGGCACCGGGTCGGGCCGCCAGTTCGGCATCGGCACCAGTCCGGGTTCCACCATGTCGTACCCCTCGAAGAACCGCGCGATGTCCTCGCGCGAGCGCATGATCAGCGGGTTTCGGATGTCCTTGTAGACGTCGACGGCACCACCGGCCCGCGCCGGGGGGAGCGGGATCCCCTCGTACGAGGCGTGCGTGACGACGAACAGGCTGCCGGGCGCCAGCGCGTCCCTCAGCTCTGCCACAGCCCCGTACGGGTCGTCCTCGTCCTCCACGAAGTGCAGTATGGCAACGAGGAGTAGAGCGACTGGCTGATTCAGGTCTATCAGGCGCTGCAGCCGAGGACTCGCCAGGATCTCCCGGGGCTTGCGGAGGTCACCGGCGACGGCGTCCGCGTCCTCGTTGTCGGCCAGGACGGACTCGCTGTGGGCGACGGCCACCGGGTCGTGGTCGACGTAGACGACGCGTGCGCCGGAGCAGGCGCTCTGGGCCACCTCGTGGACGTTGCCGAAGGTGGGTATGCCCGAGCCGATGTCCAGGAACTGGGTGATGCCCTCGGCGGCCGCGTACCGCACGGCGCGGCGCAGGAACGCCCGGTTCGTCTGCATGATCTTGGGGAGGCCCGGCATGAACTCCATGGCCCTGCGCGCCGCTTCCCTGTCGACCTCGAAGTTGTGCGATCCGCCCAGGTAGTAGTCGTAGATGCGGCTCACACTGGGCACCGAGATGTCGATGCCGCGTGGGGCCCAGGCGGGACGCTCCATCTGTCTCTCCAAGGCGTAGACGATCCAGTGTTCGAGCAGAGGCTACTGATCGCCCGCCAATGGGGCGAGTGGAAACGGAAATTGACCGTCCGTTCAAGACCGCCGGCCTCCGGCACCTGCCGGTACGGAATGCCTTGCGAAATCGCCCCGAAGCACTCCAAAGAGAGCGGAAAGAGATCTGAGGGAATCGCGTGGAGTCACGAAGAGTCGCGACGGGAGCGGTTCAGATGTGAAAAACCCGCTTCGCCCCCTCCGTGCGGTGCGGAGGGGGCGAAGCGGTGATGATGCGCACTTGCTCCGATGTTCCGGAGGGCGCGTTGTTCCGGAAGACTCGACGTTCCGGAGGGCTCGATGCTGCCGGTGGCTACTTCGGCTTGCCGAGCGGCTTGCCCTCGGGAGAGATCGCGTACCAAGTGCCGCCGACACCCTGGCCGTTGGTGTCACCGGCCTTCTTGTCACCCGCGAAGGTGTAGAGCGGCCAGCAGTCGATGCTCTGCTGCTTGAGTCCGTCCGGACGGTTGTTGATGACGTAGCCGCGCTTGCCGTCGTTCTTGTTGTCGATGCCCTTGGTGTCGGCGGCGTCCACCGGCTCGACGACCGGCCACTTCTCCAGGCACGCGCCGATGCAGTTCGACTTCATCGGCCACGGGACGTCCTTCTCGAACCGGTAGACCGTCATGCCGTTCTTGTCGACGACGACCTCGCCGAGCTCCGGGTCGTTACGGGTCGACAGACCGGGCAGGTCGGCGGCGGCCTCGCCGCCTCCGGCCGCCTCGCCGCCCCCGGCCGCCGCGGCCGCCTTCTTGCCGGTGGGTGCCGAGGCGTACCAAGTGCCGCCCACACCCTGACCCTTGGTCTCACCGGCCTTGGTGTCCTTCGCGAACCGGTACTGCGGCCAACCGTCGATGGTCAGCTGCTTCGTACCGTCGGTACGGGTGACCTCGCCGAGCAGGGACTTGTCAATGCCCACCGGGGCCGCGGCACCCGAGGACGGGACCGGGGGCCAGGCCGTGGCGCAGTCGCCGTCACAGGTCGACTTCGGCGGCTCGGCCGTGTCCTTGTCGAAGCGGTACAGCGTCATGCCCGCGCTGTCCGTGACCACTTCACCGAGCTTGTCGGTGTCCGCCACGGCAAGCTGACCGGCACTCTGTGCGGCCGCACCCTGCCCCGGCGCGGCCGCGGCACCCGTCTCGGTCCCCGGGCTCGCCGCCGCCCCCGCCGAACCGTAACCGTTGGCCGCGGGCGCCGCGCCCACGTTCTGGCTTCCGGTGGAAGTGCCCGCATCTTCCTGACCGCACGCCGTCGTCAGCACCAGCACTGCCGCAGCTGACGCTACGAGTGAGGCGCTCCGCCAGGAGGTCTTCATTGGTAACTCCCGCTGTTTGCATAGGTGTTGCGGCACTGCTCAGCACCGCGTATGGCCCTAGGTACGGGCGGGGGTGCGGTGATTGTTCAAAGAGAGCACACATTTCTTTCTGGTAACGCCCGGGATGCCTGCTCAGGATGGGGGTCGAGAGGCCGGCCGAAGCCCTTTCCCTGAGCGCCGTCCGGCGCCGCCCCGCACCGTTCGGCGGCGTTCGGCAACCGCGTGATGCCCGGTTGTCCCTCCTTCGGGGCAATTACCCCGTCAGTCCCGTGTGTGCGATCGCGCAGGGCCCGATGATCGCGATCGTGCCTCGACCACGACGACCTGGACCACTACGCACCACGCCGCCGCTCCGACTCGCCATCGGCATACGGCTGCTGGCGCTGCTCACCCTGACCTGGATCGCGAGCGGCGCACCGGCCCCCGCGGCCGCCGACGCGTGCGCGTACGCCTCCGCCGGCCCCGGTGGCGGCGGAGCGGTGGCGGTCGCGGGCAACTGCCCGACGCCTTCTCCCTCCCCGACACCGACGCCCGCTCCCCCCAGCCCGACGCAGAAACCCCCTCCCCCACCCGAACCCCCGCCGAAGCCGGCCCCCACACCGACGCCCACGCCGCCTCCCCCGCCGAAGCCGGCCCCCGCCCCCGCCCCCGCCCCCGCCCCGGTGGCCGTCGCCCCGCCCACGCCCGTGACGCCGCGGCCGATGTCCGCCGCGCCCCGCCCGGCACCTCCCGCGCCGCCCCCGGCTCCGGCTCCGGCTCCCAGAGCGCGGCCCGGCCCGTCGCCGGTGAGCTATCCGCCGTACCGCGTCAGAGCGCGCAAGGCCCCGCCCCGCGGCGGCCCGTCCCTGGTGTCGCTCACCCTGCTCATCACCGCGCCCGCGGTGCTCGCCGCCGCCGCGCTGCGCCCGCGCTGACCCCTGGAGGAATCCTTGTCGGAATGGCTTGTTCTCGCCCTCGCGATGGCGGCTGCCGCCGTCGTCGTCCTGATCGTCACCTTCGTGCGGCACCACACGGTCGCCGAGACCGACGATCCGTCCGACACTCCGGACGTCATCGAGTACATGACGATGATGATCGGCGTGGTCTACGCCATCGTGCTCGGCCTGGCCATCGCCGGCGTCTGGGAGGCGCGGGGCGTCGCCGAGGACCACGTCCAGGCGGAGGCGTCCGCGCTGCACGAGATCTCCGAGCGCGTACGCGTCTACCCTCCCGATGTGCGCGACCGCATCCGGGACGATGTCGACGCCTATGTCCACCATGTCGTGACCACCGAGTGGAAGAGCATGACCGACCACGGTCACGTCACCGGCCAGGGGGAGAAGCTGCTGGCCCGGGTCCGCCACGACATCACCGACTACGAGCCGCGGACGGACTTCGAGGCGCAGGCCTACCAGCCGCTCCTCGACCAGGTGACCGCGGCCGACACCGCGCGCACCGCCCGGGCGGAGTCGACGGCGCCGACCATGCCGGGTGTCGTGTGGTTCGGTCTGATCACCGGGGCCGTGGTGACCGTCGGGTTGATCTTCGCCCTGCAGATCCGCCGCACCCTGCGCGAGGTGATCCTGGCGGGCCTGTTCGCCGCGCTGATCGCCTTCCTGCTCTTCCTGATCTGGGACTTCGACGCTCCCTACAGCCGCGGGATCACGGCGACGGCGGACCCGTTCCTGACGCACTTCCCCGAAGCGGCGAAGTGACGGACCCGCCCGGGGAACCCGTACCCGGAGGGTGACGGGGCCGCACCGGGAGCCGCCCGGGGGGGGGCGGGCGCCACGCCGCGCCCGTCCCCCGGACGCCGGTACGGGACAACCTGTTCGGCCCACACGATTACCCCATTCGCGCGACTGCGATCGCGCCTTCGCCCGCACCTTCCTAGCGTTTCGATCGTCGAGGTGCACGTACGGCGCAGCGGAAAAGGTCCGCGGGCTGCTCCTCGGGGACCCGGAGGACTCACCTATGCGCGCGATACGCGTCGCCTCGGCGGCACTGCTGGGCATGACCGCCCTGACCCTCACCACGCCCGTCGCCGTCGCCGAGGGCCACGGAGACGGCGACGGCGACAGCGACCGCAACATCACCTCGTTCGGCTTCGACGTCTCGCCGTCGACCATCGCCGCGGGCGGCCGCGTCACGCTCTCGGTCAACGACTGCGAGTCGGAGACCCAGGTCACCTCCGGCGTCTTCGACACGGTGACGCTCCACAGGGGACAGTCCACCGGCTCGGCCACCGTCGACTGGGATGCCGAACCCGGCGCGGTGTACAAGGTGACGTTCCGCTGCGGGCACGAATCCGGCCATACGGATCTCACCATCGCCACCGGCCGCCCCGACGATCCGACGCGTCCTCCGGCCCACCGCGGCGTCAAGGCGGGCGTCGGCGGCACCGCCGGCGGCTTCGACCTGAGCGAGATCGGCCTCGGGGCAGCGCTCGTCGCCGGCTCGGTCGGCGCGGCGTACTACTGGTCACGCAGGCGCACCGGCGAACAGAGCGGCTGACGCGCCGGACGGCCCTTCGCCCCGGAACCACGACGGCCTTTCGCCCCGGAACCACTCAAAGGTCCGGGGCGAAGGGCCGTTCAGTGCGAGCCGGTCTCCGAAGGGGGCAGTCCGTCTTCGAGAGGGCCGGGATCAGATCTTGCTCTCGGAACGGCGGCGCATCCAGAACACCCCGCCGCCGACGAGCGCCAGTCCGACCAGCGTGCCGCCGATCGTCATGTCGGTCGGCGTGGCGCCCCTGGAACTGCTGCCGCCGAGGCCGCCGCGGACACCGCCGATGACGGTGAAGGCAGCGGACTTCGTGAGCTGGGGCTTGCCGTGGCAGTGGACCGTGACGTCGTACGAGCCCGGCGTGGCCGAGTGGTTGATGATCGCGGTTCCCTTCGACGTCTCGCTGTTAGTCATGATCGGCGAGAGAACGGTCCGCGGAAACGCGTTGGACGTCATGCTGCCGCCCTTCGGGCAGCCGTCGACGGTCACGGTGAGCTGTCCGCCCCGGGCGATGGCGCTGGGCATGGCGACGATATTGCTCGAGGAGTCCCAGGCCACGGCCTGAGGAACGGTGAGTCCGAGGGCGGCGACCGCTGTCGCAGAGACCGCCAGGGCACGAGTGGTGAGCATGTGATCCTCCGCGGGAGGCGCCCCGGGGAACGTCCCCGGGTCGATCGGCGAGAGAACACCTCCCAGACAGACACTCAGTTGTCGTGCACAGGGCCGCATTTCGAGAATGGTCCGTCCTGGTGAGAGGACACGCCGACGAAAAGGAACACAATCGGATATTGCCGCAGGTCACGGACCGTCAGAAAATATCTTCCGGTGGCGACTCGGATGGCGCACCGCGCCCCTCCCCGCCACCCGTTCGCACCTCTCCCGTCGCCCCGCGCGCTTGCCGCGCTTAGCGTTCTCGTATGCGCGACGGACGGGGCGACGGCCGCGTCGAGAGGGGTTTGCGAATGTCCGTGTCCGAGCTGGTCGACGAGGAGGAGCGCCCCAAGAAGCGCGCTCCATGGGGTGTCATAGCACTTGTTCTGCTGACCGGCCTCGCTCTCATTCGCAATGGTTCGGGAGAGTTCGACGTGGGGCCCCCGCAGCCCGCGACGGCCGCCGCCGCGGACAGCGCCGTCGCGGACCGGCCCCGGCAGAGCGCTGCGGCTCCCCTGCCGTTCTCCGTGGTGGACCGCATCAGGATCCCGGCGATCCAGGTCGACGCCCCCACCGTGCCGGTGGGCCTCGACATGGAGGGCTGGGTGGACGCACCGTCGCCGGAGAACCCGAATCTCGCGGGCTGGTTCTCGGGCGCGGTCTCGCCCGGCGAGAAGGGCACGGCCGTCGTCGTGGGCCATGTCGACAACCGGCAGGGGCCGGCCGTCTTCTACGGCCTCGGGGCCCTGAAAAAGGGAAATCGCGTGGAGATCCGCCGCCGGGACGGAAAGATCGCCGTTTTCGAGATCTACGGCGTCGAGGTGTTCGAGAAGACCGACTTTCCCGGAGACCGCGTCTACGGAAACAGCGGAAACCCCGAACTGCGTGTCATCACCTGCGGAGGCGGTTTCTCCAAGCAGAACGGCTACGACGGGAACGTCGTCGCGTTCGCCCGTATGGTCGAGGTCCGCTGAGCGCGTGGAGGCCCGTGGAATTCCACGGGCCTCCACGAAGTTCGCCAGGAGCTGCTGGAGCTGCAGGAGTTCCAGCAGCGCCAGCAGCTCCAGCGGTTTACGGCCCTATGTGAGCCGCCGCCGGGGCACGGTGATCCGGTAGCCCGAGTCCAGCAGCCGCGGAAGATAGTCGCGCAGCGCCTTCACGCTCTGCGAGCGGTCGCCGCCCGCGTCGTGCCCGAGAACCACGACACCCGGGGCGGCGCCCTTGATGACCCGGCGCTCGATGGAACGGGCACCGGGCTCCGTCCAGTCGAGGGTGTCGACGGTCCAGGCGAGCGGCTCCATGCCGAGCTGGGCGCCGATCTGGAAGGCGGCCCGGTTCCAGGCCCCGTACGGCGCACGGAACCAGCCGGGCCGCTCGCCGTACGCCTCCTGGATGACGTCGCAGGTGCGCTCCATCTGGGAGCGGATCGCGGACCTGCTGAGCCGGGTCAGGAGCGGGTGGGACCAGGTGTGGTTGCCGACGATGTGCCCCTCGTCCGACATCCGACGCAGCAGATCCTTGTTGTCGGCGGCCATCTCGCCGCACACGAAGAACATGGCGCGCACGTCGTGGTCCTTGAGGAGCCGCAGGATGTCCGGGGTGTAGCGGGGGTCGGGACCGTCGTCGAAGGTCAGCACCATGCTGCGGCCGCGCCCTGACACACGCAGGAACGGCTCGTGCCGTACGAGGGTACGTGCGGCCGTGCCGCGGACCGGCCCGTATCCGGCGATGGGCTGAAGACGGTAGGCGGAGGGCTTCCGGGCCGCCCTGTTCGCCTGGGCTCCGGCGGCAGGAGGGGCGGGAGCGGCGGAGGACCGGACCGGGGGGCCGATGTCGCCGGTGAACAGCTGTGCCGTGCCGGCCACAGCCGCCGCTCCGAGGCCGACGGCTCCGGCGAGCAACATCCGGCGCCGCGAGAGGGACTGATCCTTATTCATGACTAATCACTCGCCCGGAGGTGGCACACCACAGCACTGCGCCACCGGTGCGGTCGTATGAAAACACCCGTTGAGAGCATCGGCGTTCCGCGGACGGGCGGCGGGGTCCCGGACGGCGGCCGGATCCGCCGGGTCCGATAGCCTCAGGCCGTGACGGAACAGCACTCCCACCAGTTCGAACGTGGCACCGACGGACCCAAGGTCATCATGGTCGGCCTGGACGGCTCCGAGTCGTCGTTGCGTGCGGCCTCCTATGCCGGGGGCCTGGCCCGGCGGCAGCGGGCGCTGCTGACCCTGGTGTACGTGCAGCCGGTGATGGCGGCCGGGGCCGCGATGGGGGTTCCGGTCGCCGAGACGACCGACCAGATCGCCGAGGAGCTGGTCCGGGACATCCAGGCGGCGGCCGAGCAGGTCAAGGGCATATTCGATGTGCGCTGGGAGTTCCACACCTTCCGCGGCGACCCGTACAACGGCCTCGTCACGGCGGCCGACCAGCTCAAGGCGGACGCCGTCGTGGTGGGCGCGTCGGAGCAGGCCGGGCACCGGATCGTCGGCTCCGTCGCGATCCGGTTGGTGAAGGCGGGGCGCTGGCCGGTCACGGTGGTGCCGTAAGCCGCACCGTCGAGGCCGGGATCGGGACTGGCGAAATCAGGACAGGCGAGATCGGGACAGGGCCATCGCGGCAGGCGGAGGCGGAGCCTTCCGTCCCGGTTGACCGTTCGTCGTACCGTTCGCCGACGGGTTCGACCGTCTGCCGACGAGCCGTGTCCTGCCCCTGTCCCGGCGGGACGCCCTGCGCTGGCATACGGCCATGACGGCCGCCATCACCATGACCAGCAGGACGACCGCCGAGCACGAGCTGGCCGAATTGCAGCGGGAGCACGGAGCACCGCTCTTCGCCCTGATGCTGAGGCTCTCCGACGGAGACCGGCAGCGTGCCGAGGATCTGGTGCAGGAGACATTCGTACGAGCCTGGCAGCATCCCGAGGCCCTGCGCGCCGACGACTTCGATTCCGTACGGCCCTGGCTGCTGACCGTGGGGCGGCGCCTCGCCATCGACGCCCGGCGGGCCCGGCAGGCGCGGCCCGCCGAGGTCGGGGACGCCGTGCTGGAGAGCGCGCGGGTCGCGGCCGATCACGCGGAACGCTCCGTGGCGACCCTCGATGTGCGGGACGCTGTGAAGACACTCACTCCCGAGCATCGCGAAGTCCTGGTGCAGGTGTATTTCCGCGGGGCGAGTGTGGCGGAGGCTGCCGTGGCCCTGGGGATTCCGCCCGGTACGGTGAAGTCTCGCGCGTACTACGCGCTGCGCGCCCTGCGCCGGGTTCTTCCGGGATACGCGGCCGACCTGCGGTGAAACCGGAGGCTAGGTCAAGCCTCCGTAAAGCGCCTTGCTGAGGATCATGGTTGAGCAATCAGCTGTCCTCATCCGTGTTCCCGGTTGGGGCCCGGGTTCGGGCGACGCGCACGCACCGGAGGAGGGCAGGAAGGGATGCTGCACAGAGGTCAAGAGAGCACGGGCGGCACGGGCGGCGGTGAACTCACCGTCCCCATGGCCTGGCTGTACGCCGAATACATCGCCGACGAACTGCTGCGGACCGGCGACCTGATGCCGCCCACGTCCTTCGAGTTCCGCGCCGGGCGTGATGCCCTGGCGCTCACCATCTTCCTGTCGGACACGAGTGGCGAGCTCTCCGGCATCCGGGTGGTGACACAGCTGGAGACGTGGCTTTCCCTGACGGCGTACGACCAGCCGTGGCAGGACTGGGTGCGGGAGCGCATGGAGGGACTTGAGGCCGAGGCCGTCGAATCGGGCGGTCCGGCGCCGGATCTGGACCTGGCGACGGCGGCCTGGCGCTGGCTGGAGGAGACCGAGCTGCTCGCGCCCGACCTGGACGCGGTGCCGGGCGGTGGCCCTGTCATCGGGGAGGACGACGGCCCGAAGGTCTGGACCCCGGCCTGGCAACTGGGGCTGCCACTGGGACACCTGGCGATCCATCTCTTCTGATCTTTACAACCGAATCTTGTGACAGTGTCCGTCAGCCGGCTCCGCTGACCAGTTTTTTTCAACCTCGACCAATCCGTGGGTCCGACTGCTCCGAATCTCCCGGTTGCTTTCCCGGCAAGACTTGAGTGATTCAGCGGTCCCCTGCGTACCGGTGGGCAAGTAGCTACTCCCCCGCACACCCCCCCATCGGCACGGCATGAGGATTTGGTATGAGGTCGCTGGAACGCCACCGCGACGTCGGCGCATACGCGCTAGGCGTGCTGGACGAGGCGGATGCATTCCGCTTCGAGGACCACCTCATGGAGTGTCCCCAGTGTGCGGTTCAGATACATGAACTGTCCGCGACGACACGATCGTTGCGGGCGTACGCCGAGGCGACGCCACGCTCGGTGAACCCCATGACCCAAGCGGGACCGGGCCTGCTGGACCGGCTCCTGGACGACGTCGGCTCGACCCGCAGGAACGGGCGCAGGCGCTGGCTGTTCGCGGTCGCCGCCGCCGTGGTCTTCGCCGTCGGCGGGCCCGCGATCGCGGTCATCGCCGGGGACGAGAGCGCGGGCGGCAGGACGGTCGCCGCCACCGACTCGGGAACCGGGGTGTGGGCCGAGGTCACCACCCTCGACCGGGCCTACGGCAGCGAGGTGGACGCCAAGGTCAAGCACGCGTCCGCCCACCAGTCCTGCGTACTCGTCGCCATCGACCGCGACGGCTCGGAACAGGTCGTCCTGAGCTGGACCGTGCCCGGCAACGCCTCGCCGTCTCCCGACGCGATGAAGGGCGCCGCCGCGATGCATCCCTCCGACATCGTCCGGTACGAGGTGCGGACGACGGACGGGAAGCGGCTCGTGACGCTCAAGGCACCCTGACCCGCCTGTCTCCGGTGCACGCCCTGGCCCGGTACGCGCCGTGCAGCCGGTGCGCCGGCTACTTCAGGAACTTGGACGTCCTGCGGTCCGCCAGGGGCTTGCCACCTGTCTGGCAGGTGGGGCAGTACTGGAGCGACGAGTCGCTGAAGGAGACCTCGCGGACGGTGTCGCCGCAGACCGGACAGGGCTCGCCGGTACGTCCGTGGACGCGCAGGCCGCTCTTCTTCTCGGCCTTCAGCCTGCCCGCGGCCACGGCGCGGGAGCGCTCGACGGCCGCCGTGAGGGTGGCACGCAGCGCCTCGTACAGGCGCCGGGTCTCCTGCGGGGTCAGCGCGGAGGCGAGCTTGAAGGGCGACATCCGCGCGGCGTGCAGGATCTCGTCGCTGTAGGCGTTCCCCACTCCCGCGATCAGGCTCTGGTCGCGCAGGGCGCCCTTGAGCTGTCGGCGCTCGCCGTCCAGGAGCCTGGCGAAGCGGGCCTCGTCGAAGTCGTCGGCCAGCGGGTCCGGGCCGAGACGGGCCACACCGGGGACCTCTCCCGGGTCCCGTACGACGTACACCGCCAGCCGCTTCTGGGTGCCGGCCTCGGTGAGGTCGAAGCCCGCGCCGGTCTCCAGGGCCACGCGCATCGCCAGCGGGCCCTTGCCGGGGCGTGGCGGCCCGTCGGGCAGCCGGTCCTTCCAGTGGAGCCAGCCCGCCCGTGCCAGATGCGTGACCATGTGCGGGCCGTCGGCCGTCAGCAGGTCCAGGAACTTGCCGTGCCGGCGCACGGCGGTGACCTCGCGCCCCTCCAGAGCGGTGAGCGGCGGGTCGTACGTCTTCAGCACGCTGATCGCGACGGGCAGCACGCGGGTGATCTCGTGACCGACCAGGCGTTCGGCCAGGAAGTTCTTCAGCGCTTCGACCTCGGGCAGTTCCGGCATAGGTCCAGGGTGCCACCGGCGCCCCGCGGAGGGCGCGGGCAACTGAGCCCCCGGCCGCCACAAAGCCGCACGTCACACCCGCGCGCAGCCCTGCGGCCCCGCGCTCGCGGCCCTTCACTCACGGCCGCTCATCCACGGTCCGGCGCCTCCCGGTCCGGCACCAGAAACTCGCACCACACGCACTTTCCGCCGCCCCGGGCCTCCACACCCCACACGTCCGCGAGGCGGTCCACCAGCAGGAGGCCCCTCCCGGAGACTCCTGCCTCCCCCGCCTCCCGACGTCGCGGCAGGGCACTGGACGCGTCCTCTACCTCGACACGCAGCCTGCGGTCCGGACCGGTGAGGGCGCGCAGGGTGACGATGGCGGAGCCTTCCGTGTGCATGAGGGCGTTGGTGATCAGTTCGTCGGCGACCAGCTCGATCTCGTCCGCGCTGTCACGGGCGCCCCAGGCCCGTACGGCGGCGCGGATCATGTGCCGGGCCTCGGTGAGCGCCTCGGGGTCCCCGGGCCCGACGTGTTGCTGGAGCCGCCCCTCGGAGCGGCGCGCGTCCACGCTCAGCCGGCGCAGCAGGAGCAGCGCCACGTCGTCCTCGCCGCCGCGTTCCTCCGCGACGTCGATGAGCCGGTCGGCGAGGTCGCGGACGTCGTCGGGTCCCGTGGCGACGAGCGCGCGGAGGGTCCGCATGCCGTCGTCGAGGTCGATACCCGGCTGTTCGACCAGGCCGTCGGTGCACAGGAGCAGCGTCTGGCCGGGGTCGAGTTCGAGGGTGTTGACCGGGTATTCCAGGCGCCCGAACCCGGCGGACAGGCCGAGCGGCAGCCCTCCTTCGACGGGGAGCTGGCGGCAGCTGCCGTCCGTGTCGCGGACCAGCGGGTCGATGTGCCCGGCCCGGACGATCTGGACCACTCCGGTGGCCAGGTCGGCCTCCGCGTACAGACAGGTCGCGAAGCGCTCGGTGTCGAGTTCGTGCAGGAAGACGGAGGCGCGGGCCATGACGGTTGCGGGGGTGTGGCCCTCGGCCGCGTAGGCGCGCAGGACGATGCGCAGCTGGCCCATGACGGCGGCCGCATGCGTGTCGTGCCCCTGGACGTCACCGATGACGGCGCCGACCCGGCCCCCGGGAAGCTGGATCACGTCGTACCAGTCGCCGCCGATCTCGCGGCCGAGGGAGCCGGAGCGGTAGCGCACGGCGACGTCGGCGCCGGGGACGCTCGGGATCGAGCGCGGCAGCATGGCCTGCTGGAGGCCCTGGGCGAGGTCCTTCTCCTGCTCGTAGAGCATGGCGCGCTGGAGGCTCTGCGCGATGCTGCTGCACAGTGCGACGAGAACGTTGCGGTCCTGGGCGGAGAAGCCGCGCCGGTCGTTGTAGAGCAGCCCCATGGCCCCGATGGGCCTGGCCTGCGCGATGAGCGGCAGATAGGCCGCCGAGGTGATGTCGAGTTCGGTGATGTGCGGCCACAGCAGCGGATAGGACTCGGCGAACTCCTTCGGCGACTCGATGAAGCGCGGGGTGAGGGTGCGCACGACCTCGCTCATCGGGTACTGCTCGTCGATGTGGGTGACCAGGGTGCCGGGCACGAAGCTGCCCACGGGGCCCTCGGCGACCAGCCGGATGCGGCCGGCCTCGACCAGGCCCATGACCAGGCTGGTCGCGCCCAGGTGGGTGACGCCCTGGTTGTTCTCCAGTACGTCGATGACGTCCTGGACCGTGCGGGCGTGCGCGAGCGCCGCCGTGGTGGTCTGTACGACGTCCGTCTGCCGTCGGCGGGCCTCGTCGTCCAGGGCGGCCTGCTCGTGGCGTTCCCGGGCCTCGTCCAGTTCCTGCGTGGCGTCGCGGACGATGCCGATGATGCGGCAGGGCCGACCGGTCTCGTCGCGCTGGATGTGGCCCTGGGTGTGGGTCCAGCGCAGGGTGCCGTCCCGGCGGCGGATACGGAAGTACGCCCCGTAGCTCTCGCTGCCGTCCTTGAGGGACTGGGAGACGTGCACGTCCAGGCGGTGGGCCTCGTCCGGGGGCAGCCGCGCCGCCAGGTCCTCCGGGCGGCCGGCGTAGTCCTCGGGGCGCATGTCGAAGATCTCGCGGGCCAGTGCGTCCAACCGCATGACGCCGTGGTCCAGGTCCCAGTCGAAACTGCCCATGCGGTTGAGCGCCAGAATCGGATCCGGGTGGGCGGGCCAGTCGTCCGGGAGTGACAGGGCGCTCGCACCCCGATCAACCATGAGCCCACCTTGTCAGGGTTTACCCGAATCCTCGACTTGTAGGACGTAGCCTTGTCGCTCCGCAAGCAGGGTCACACAGCGTCACCATGAGAGGGAAGGGAGCGCTCGGCGTGGAGTGGTTCACCGCTTCCGAGTACTGGACGAGCCGCCTGGTCTTCCAGCGGGCGCTGGCCGTGGTCTATCTCGTCGCGTTCCTGGGCGCGGCGCTGCAGTTCCGCGCGCTCATCGGCGAGCGCGGCATGCTGCCCGTGTCCCGGTTCGTGGCCCGGGTGCCGTTCCGGCGGGCACCGAGCGTGTTCCACCTCCACTGCTCCGACCGTTTCTTCGCGGCCTGGGCCTGGACCGGCTGTGCGGTGTCGGCGGCGCTGGTCGCGGGCCTGGACAACCGACTCCCGCTGTGGGGCGGCATGCTGCTCTGGCTCGTCCCCTGGGTGCTGTATCTGTCGATCGTGAACGTCGGCCAGACCTGGTACGGCTTCGGATGGGAGTCCCTGCTCCTGGAGACCGGCTTCCTCGCGGTGTTCCTGGGCAACGACGAGGTCGCCCCGCCCGTCGTGGTGCTCCTCCTGCTGCGCTGGATCCTGTTCCGCGTGGAGTTCGGGGCCGGTCTGATCAAGATGCGCGGCGACGCCTGCTGGCGCGAACTGACCTGCCTCGACTTCCACCACGAGACCCAGCCGATGCCGGGCCCGCTGAGCTGGTTCTTCCACCACCTCCCGAAACCTTTCCACCGGGCCGAGGTGGCCGCCAACCACGTCACCCAGCTCGTCGTGCCCTTCCTGCTGTTCGCCCCTCAGCCCATCGCCACGGCCGCCGCTTCCCTGATGATCGTCACCCAGCTGTGGCTGGTTCTGTCCGGGAACTTCTCCTGGCTGAACTGGATCACGATCGTGCTGGCCCTGCCGGCCCTGCGGCTTCCCGGCAGGGCCCCGGCCGTCCCGGGCAGCCCGCTCTGGTACGAGATCGTGGTCCTCGCGGCCGCGGCGCTGATCGTGTTCCTCAGCCACGGCCCGGTCCGCAACATGATCTCCCGCCACCAGTCCATGAACCGCTCCTTCGACCCGCTCCACCTGGTGAACACCTACGGGGCGTTCGGCAGCGTCAGCCGCACCCGGTACGAGGTGGTGGTCGAGGGCACCACCGATCCGGCACCCCGGGAGGACGCGGGATGGCGGGAGTACGAGTTCAGGGGCAAGCCGGGCGATCCACGGCGCTGGCCCCGCCAGTTCGCCCCTTACCATCTGCGGCTCGACTGGATGATGTGGTTCGCGGCGCTCTCCCCCTCCTACGCCGACCCCTGGTTCGGCGGTTTCGTGGAGCGGCTCCTGGAGAACGACCGCGACACCCTGCGCCTGCTGCGCCACAGCCCGTTCCCCCCGGGCGCCCCGCCCAGCTACGTCCGGGCCCGCCTCTACCGCTACCGGTACACGACCTGGCAGGAGCTGCGGAGGACGGGCGCGTGCTGGGAGCGGACCTACGTGCGGGAGTTCTTCCCGCCGACACGGCTGAACTCCTAGAGGGCTTCCGAGCTCAGAGGCCGTAGACGCGGGTCGCGGTGCCCGCGAAGACCTCCTGCCGCTCACCCGCGTCGAGTTTTTCGGTCAACTGCCCCGCGATGTCGATGACTTCGGCGTACGAGGCGACGAGCGTGCACACCGGCCAGTCGGACCCGAACATCAGGCGACCGGGTCCGAAGGCATCCAGCACCGTGTCCCCGTAGGGCGCCAGGTCCGCCACCGTCCAGCCCCGCGGATCCGCCTCCGTGACCAGCCCGGACAGCTTGCAGACGGTGTTCGGCCGGGCGGCGAGTGCCTTGGTGTCGCAGGCCCATGGCTCCGGTTCACCTGAGGCAATGGGCGGCTTCCCCAAGTGGTCCAGGACGAAGGTGAGATCGGGCAGGGCGGCGGCCGCCCTGGTGCAGGCCGGAAGCTGGTGGGGAAGTACCACCAGGTCGTACACGAGCCCGGCCGCCGCCACCGCGGTGAGTCCTCGGCGGACATCCGGGCGCGACAGCCACTCGGGGTCGGGTTCACCCTGGACCTGGTGGCGGATGCCCTTCAGGTACCGGCCGCCCGGCAGCTCACGCAGGCGGGCCAGTTCGTCCGCGACATCGGGGCTGGTGAGGTCGGTCCAGCCGACGACTCCGCCGATCAGGTCGTGTTCCTCCGCGAGGGCCAGGAACTCCGGGGTCTCCTCCGCCACCGTGACCGTCTGCACGAGCACGGTTCGGGAGACTCCGACGGCACGCGCCTCAGGTTCCAGGCCCTCGACGGTGAAGTTCCTTCTGAGGGGCGCCAGTTCGGGCCCGGTGATCCAGTCCTGGTCCCGTACGGAGAGGTCCCAGACGTGATGGTGAGCGTCGACGGCGCCCGTGCGTACGGTCACGGCAGCTCCCAGACGACCGGCAGCCCGGCCTGCGAGCCCTCGGCCGAGTAGTCGTGCACCACGTCCAGCAGCTCCGCCATCCGGGCCTGCCAGGCGATGTTGACCGGCAGTTTCTCCAGTTCGGCGAGGAGTCGCTGGTAGTCCTCGCACTCCAGGACGTGGAAGAGGTCGGTGCCGCTGCGCCAGATCGTCCAGGAGGAGGCTCCGGCGGCGCGAATGGCGTCCGTGAGTTTCTCGGGGACCTCGCGGTGGGCGGCGTCGTACTCGGCGACGCGGTCGGCGCGGACCTTGGTGTGCAGGGCCACTCTCATGATGGCTCCTCCTTCGGCTTCGACGCGTGCTCGCCGGGCACCGGGGCCTCGGCGGGCAGGAGGTCCGCGTCCCGCAGGTCCTGCCAGAGACCCACGGGCACAGGGGCCGCGAACTGCTCGGCGCAGTCCCGCAGTTCGTGCGGCGACCGGGCGCCCACGAGGACGGAGGCGACGGCCGGGTGGGCGGCGCAGAAAGCGAGGGCGGCCGCCCGCAGGGTGGTGCCGTGCCGCTCCGCCACCGCCTTGAGGGCCAGGGCCCGGTCCAGCAACTCGGGCGGCGCGGCGGCGTAGTTGTACGTCGCTCCCGGCTTCGGGTCGGCCAGCAGACCGGAGTTGAAGGCGCCGCCGATGACGACGGACGTGCCCCGCTCCTGCGCGGCAGGCAGCAGGTCTGTGAGCGCCCGCTGGTCCAGCAGCGTGTAGCGCCCGGCGCAGAGCACCACGTCGACGTCGGTGTCGCGGACGAAGCGGGTGAGCATCTCGGTCTGGTTCATGCCCGCGCCTATCGCGCCCACCACGCCCTGCGAGCGGAATTCCTCCAGGGCGGGGTACGCCTCGCGGAAGGCTTCCTCGGCGTGGTCGTCCGGGTCGTGGAGGTAGACGACGTCCACCCGGTCGAGGCCGAGCCGCTCCAGACTGGCGTCGAGAGTGCGGCGTACGCCGTCCGCGCTGAAGTCCCATACGCGGCGGTGGGTGGCGGGCACCGCGAAACCGTTGGCCAGGTCGTCGCCGCCCGCGTCGGCGGGTTCCAGGCGGCGGCCCACCTTGGTCGAGATGGTGTACGCCGACCGGGGGTGCTCCCGCAGGGCCGCGCCCAGGCGTCGTTCGGAGAGGCCGATGCCGTAGTGGGGCGCGGTGTCGAAGTAGCGGATGCCCGCGTCCCAGGCGGCGCCCACGGTCTCGTCCGCCTGCCCGTCGCCGACCTCGGTGAAGAGGTTGCCGATGCCGGCCGCGCCGAGGGCGAGGGTAGTGATCTCGACGCCGCTGCGGCCGAGCCTGTTCACCGGCCCGCTCACCGGCCCGCTCACTGGCCCGCCGGACGAAGTCGCAGCCCTTGCATACCGCCGTCCACGGCCAGCGCGGTGCCGGTCGTGGCGCCGGACAGCGGGCTCGCCAGGTAGGCGATGGCGCCCGCCACCTCGTCCGCCGAGACGAGGCGTCCGGTGGGCTGGCGGGCCTCCAGGGCGGTCCGCTCGGCGGCCGGGTCGGACGCGGCGTCCAGGAGTCGGCCGACCCACGGAGTGTCGACCGTGCCGGGGTTCACGCAGTTGACGCGGACGCCCTCACGGACGTGGTCGGCCGCCATGGCGAAGGTCAGCGACAGGACGGCGCCCTTGGACGCGGAGTACAGGGCGCGCTGCGGAAGACCCGCGGTGGCGGCGATGGAGCAGGTGTTCACGATGGCCGCGTGCGAGGACTTCCGCAGGTGCGGCAGGGCCGCCCGGGTCACGCGGACCATGCCGACGACATTGACGTCCATGACGCGGTGCCAGTCCTCGTCGTCGTTGTCCTCGACGGTGCCCTGGGCGCCGATGCCCGCGTTGTTGACCAGCACGTCGAGACCGCCGAGGTCGGCGACCGCCGCGGCGACCGACCGGCGTACGGACACGTCGTCGGTGACGTCCGCCCGGTAGCCGAGCAGGGGCTTCTGGACGCTCGCGGGGTCCAGGTCGAGCACGGCGACCTGGGCGCCGCGGGCGGCGAGGAGTTCCGCGGTGGCCCGGCCGATGCCGGAGGCGCCGCCCGTCACCAGGGCCTTGAGGCCCTCGAAGTCGCTCATGCCGCCTGCTCCTTCTGCTGCTTCTGCTGTTGCTGCTTCTGCTGCCGGTCGAGGTCGGCGGCCCAGAACGTGCCGTCGGGAAACGTGAACTCCGCGATGGACTGGGGCCGCATGGTCGCCGAGAAGCCGGGTGACATGGGTGCCATGTAGCGACCGTCCCTGATCACCACCGGGTCGAGGAAGTGGTCGTGCAGATGATCCACGTACTCGATCACGCGGTTCTCGGTCGTCCCCGACAGCGCCACATAGTCGAACATCGAGAGGTGCTGGACGAGTTCGCACAGTCCGACGCCGCCCGCGTGCGGGCAGACGGGGACACCGAACTTGGCGGCGAGGAGCAGGATCGCGAGGTTCTCGTTGACGCCGCCGACCCGGGCCGCGTCGATCTGCAGGACGTCGATCGCGCCCGCCTGGAGCAGCTGCTTGAAGATGATCCGGTTCTGTACGTGCTCACCGGTGGCGACCTTGACCGGCGCGACGGACTTACGGATGGCAGCATGGCCGAGGACGTCGTCGGGACTGGTGGGCTCCTCGATCCAGTACGGGTCGAACTCGGCCAGCGCCTTGGTCCACTCGATGGCCTCGTCGACGTTCCACCGCTGGTTGGCGTCGACGGCGATACGGATACCGGGCCCGACGACGGCTCGGGCCACCCGGCAGCGCCGTACGTCGTCGGCGAGGTCGGCGCCGACCTTCAGCTTGATCTGGGTGAAGCCGTCGGCGACGGCCTGGCGGGCCAGCCGGGTGAGCTTCTCGTCGGAGTAGCCCAGCCAGCCGGGCGAGGTGGTGTAGCCGGGAAAGCCGCTCTCCCGCAGCAGCCCGGCGCGTTCCGCCGAGCCCTCTCTGCCCTGCCGCAGCAGCCGGAGCGCGTCCTCGGGGGTGAGGACGTCCGCGATGTACCGGAAGTCCACCTGGGACACGAGCCATTCGGGAGTGGCGTCGGCGAGCAGCTGCCACAGCGGTTTGCGTGCGCGTTTGGCGGCAAGGTCCCAGACGGCGTTGACGACGGCACCGATCGCCATGTGCATCACGCCCTTCTCGGGCCCGAGCCAGCGCAGTTGGCTGTCGCCCGTCAGGTCGCGGGCCAGCGATCCCGGGTCCGCGCACAGCTCGTCGACCGACCGGCCGAGGATGTGCGGGCGCAGCGCCTCGATCGCGGCGACCTGGACATCGTTGCCCCGCCCGATGGTGAAGGTGAAGCCGTGCCCCTCCGGGCCGCCGCCCGCGTCGTCGCCGGCCGTGTCCGCGCCGGCCGTGTCCGCGCCGGCCGTGTCGTCGCCGGATGTGCGCAGTACGACGTACGCGGCCGAGTAGTCGGGGTCCGGGTTCATCGCGTCGGAGCCGTCGAGCTCACGCGAGGTGGGGAAGCGGATGTCGTAGGTGTCAACCGCGGTGATGCGGGCGGCAGATGAGGACACAGAAGTGCCTTTCGGTCCGGTACTCGGGGGCGCGTGTCGGGTGACTCAGTCCTGGGCCCGGCCAGTGGTCACGCGGGCAATCATCAGGGCAAACAGGATAATTCCCCCATAAATGGCCTGGATCCAGAAAGACGGCACCTGCGCAAGAGTGAGCAGGTTCTGGACGACACCAAGAAGGAGGACGCCCGTCAGGGCGCCGAACATCGTGCCTTTGCCGCCGTCGAGGCTGATGCCGCCGATGACCGCGGCCGCGAACACCGTGAAGATCATGTTCTGGCCCTGGTTGGCGTTGATCGCGCCGACGTAGCCGGTCTGCATCAGCCCGCCGACCGCGGCGAGCGCTCCCGCGACGACGAACACGCCGAGCATCACGCGCTCGACGCGGATGCCGGCCGCGCGGGCCGCGTCCGCGTTGCCGCCGATCGCGTACAGGGCCCGCCCCAAGCGGTGGTACTTGAGGACGAGGCCGGCCACGCCGAACGAAGCCGCCGCCAGCCACACCGAGATGGGCACGGTGAGGAACGTGGTGGTGGCGAGGGCGTAGAAGGCGTCGGGCATTCCGAACAGGGTCTTGCCCTCGGTCGCGCCGACCAGCAGACCGCGCAGGATGATCAGCATCGCCAGCGTCACGATGAACGCGTTGAGCTTGAGCTTCACGACGAGGAAGCCGTTGAAGCCGCCGATGACCGCGCCCACCACGAGGATCGCGAGCAGGGCGACACCTGCGGGCAGCTCCATGCCCCAGCCCGACTGGGCGGCAGGCAGCAGCAACAGCGCGCCGACGGCGGGCGCGATGCCGACGACCGACTCCAGGGACAGGTCGAACTTGCCGGTGATGAGCACGAGCGACTCGGCGAGGACCACCATCGCGAGTGCGGCCGAGGCGCCCAGGATGGAGATCAGGTTCTGCTCGGTGAGGAAGGCGTCGTTGACGAACGCACCGAGGACGAGCAGCAGCAACAGGGCCGGTACGAGGGCGAGTTCGCGTGCCCGGCGCAGAAGTACGGCCTTGGCGTCGGCCTTGCTCCTCAGCGGCTTCAGGGCGGTGGGGGCCGAGGCCGACGGGGCCTTCGTGTCAGCCATGGTGGTCCACTCCTTCGATGGAGGCGATCAGCTCGTGGTCGCGCCAGCCGGCCGGGTGCTCGGCGACGACGCGACCGTGGAAGAGGACGAGGACGCGGTCACAGCGGCGCAGGTCGTCGAGTTCGTCGGAGACGACGAGGACGGCGGTGCCGTCGTCGCGGGCCGAGTCCATGCGCGAGAGCAGGGACTCCTTGGACTTCACGTCGACGCCCGCGGTGGGGTTGATCAGGACCAGCAGTCTGGGGTCGGAGGCGAGGGCCCTGGCCATGACGACCTTCTGGGCGTTGCCGCCGGAGAGGTCGGACACGGGCTGGTCGGGCCCCTCGGTGTGGATGTCGAGGCGCTCGATCAGCTCGCCGGCGAAGCCGCGTCTGCGGTCGCTGCCGACGAATCCGTACCGGCCGAGCCGGTCCATGACGCTCATGGTCGCGTTGTCGCCGACGGTCATGCCGAAGACGAGGCCCTGCCCGTGCCGGTCGCGCGGTACACAGCCGACCCCGGCCCGCAGGGCGGCAGTGACATCGCCGAACGGCAGCCGCTTGCCCTCCAGCCGAGCGCTCCCCGCGGTCGGTGTGTGCAGTCCCGTGAAGGACTCGGCCAGCTCGATCTTGCCGCTGCCACTGGATCCGGCGAGACCGACGACCTCGCCGCCGCGGACGGTCAGGTCGACACTCTCGTACGACTCGGACGTCAGCCCGTGCGCTTCGAGGACGACGGGCGCTTGGGCGTCCACCTCACCACGGGCGGCCTTCTCCTCCACGGCGGCGATGGACTCTCCCGCCATGGCCTCGACGAGGGCGGCCCGCGGCAGCTCCGCCACCGGTGCCGTGGTGATCCAGCGCGCGTCCCGCAGAACCGTCACGGTCTGGCACACCTCGTACACCTCCTGGAGGTGGTGCGAGATGAACAGGAAGGTGACGCCGGACTCCTGGAGCGCGCGCATCCGTGTGAAGAGGCGCTCGATCTCGCGGTTGTCCAGCTGGGCGGTCGGCTCGTCGAGGACGATGAACCGCGCGCCGAAGCTCAACGCCCGGGCGATCTCGACCATTTGACGGTCCTCGACCTTGAGGTCGGCGGTCCGCGCCTCCGGGTCCACGTGGACGTCCCAGGTGTCGAGGACCTCGGCCGCCTCGCTCCTGAGCCGGCGCCAGCTGATGAAGCCGCCGCGTCCCTGCGGCTGCCGGTTGATGAACAGGTTCTCGGCGACCGTCAGCTCCGGGACGACGGTGGGCTTCTGGTAGACGCAGGCCACCTTGCGCCGCCAGGCGTCCCGGTCGGTCAGCGAGGGCGCGGGCCCGCCGTCGAAGAGGACCGTGCCCTCGTCGGGGGCCTGGAGGCCGGTGAGGACGGTGACGAGGGTGGACTTGCCCGCGCCGTTGCGGCCGACGAGGGCATGGGACTCGCCCGCGTGCACGGTGAGTTGTCCGTCGGCGAGGGCGACGGTGGGGCCGTACCGCTTGGCGATGCCCCGTGCCTCAACGAGTGGAGTGCTCATTTGACGGTGTTGCCCCACAGCTCGGGGTCGTCGACGTTGTCCTTGGTCACCAGCGGGGCGGGCAGCTGGTCCTCAAGGATGCCGCTGGGCAGCTTGACGATCTCCGAGTCGTGGTCGGTCGGACCCGGCTTGAACGTCTTCCCCTCCATCGCCGCCTTGATGTAGTACATGCCGTACTTGGCGTAGAGGTCGGCCGGCTGCGAGACGGTGGCGTCGATCTGGCCCTTGCGGATCGCGTCGAACTCCTGCGGGATGCCGTCGTTCGAGACGATCGAGATGTGGCCCTTCTCGCCGGCCTTCTTCAGCAGCCCCTTGGCCTTGAGCGTCTGCAGCGTGGGCGCGAGGTACACGCCGCCCGCCTGCATGTAGATGCCCTTGAGGTCCGGGTTGGCGTTGAGGAGCGTGTCCAGCTTGGAGGCCGCCGCGTCGGACTCCCACTTGGCGGGGATCTCCAGGACCTTCAGCTTCGGGTACTTCTCCTTGACGCAGGCGCGGAAGGCCTCGGAGCGGTCGCGGCCGTTGACCGAGGCGAGGTCGCCCATGATCTGTACGACCTTGCCCGAGGGGATCTGCTTGCCGAGGTACTCGCAGGCCTTCTCCCCGTACGCGACGTTGTCGGCGCGCACGACCATCGCGACCTTGCCCTTCTCGGGCGCCACGTCCACGGCGACCACGGGCACGCCCTTGCGTTCGGCCTGGTCGAGCCCGGCCGAGATCGCCGCGCTGTCCAGGGGCGCCACGACGAGGCCCTTCACGCCCTGGTTGAGCTGGTTGTTGATGTCCGTGATCTGCTGCGACGGGTCGCTGTTGGAGTTCACGGTCTTGAGGGCGTCGACGTCCTCGGACTTCGCCATCTTGGGCACGTAGTCGTTGTACGACTGCCAGAACGGCGAGGTCAGCAGGGGCAGGATGACCCCGACCTTACCGCTGCCGTCGCCTTTGTCGCCGCCGGAGTCGACGGTGTCCTTGGTGCTGCCGCATGCCGTGAGCGCGAGGGCGGCGCAGGCGGCCGAAGCCGCCACACGTATCGCCCGCGAGGTGCTTCGTCCGTTCCGGTACCGAACAGTTCTGCCGGCCATCTATCGGCTCCTCATTGAGCGTGATCGAGCGGGTGCCACGCATATTTATCAGACCACTTCGCTCTGACAACACCCCTAGGCCACTTTTTTCGCTGATTTTGCCCGTAGTGGTCGGACCACCTGAGTGGTTAGACTGCGGCGCACCCGGCGACAGGAGGACATGGCGTGGACGAGAGCCGGCCCGAGGCGGCGACGGCGGCCCCGCAGAAGGGGACCGTGACGCAGCGCGCCATCGACCAGATCAAGGCGATGATCGGCGAAGGGCGCCTGGAGCCGGGCGCGCGACTGCCGACCGAGCGCGATCTGGCGTCACAGCTGGGCATCTCGCGCAGCTCGATGCGCGAGGCGATCCGGGCGCTCACGGTCCTCGGCGTACTGGAGGCGCGGCACGGTTCCGGGATCTACGTCACCCAGCTGGAGGCCGGCGACCTGCTGGAGACCTTCGGGGTGGTCGCGGATCTCTCCCGCGGTCCGCGGCTGGTCGAACTTCTCGAAGTGCGCCGGATCCTGGAGTCGACGGCGACGGCACTGGCGGCCGCGCGGATCTCGGCGGACCAGCTGGCCGAGGTGGAGAAGCACTTGACCGCCATGAACGCCACGGACGACCCGGAGGAGATCCTCTCCCACGACCTGGCATTCCACCGGGCCATCGCGGGCGCCGCCGGCAACGACACGATGGCGGCCATCCTGGACGGTCTGTCCTCGCGCACGTTCCGCGCCCGGGTGTGGCGCGGCTACCAGGAGGAGGGCGCGTTCGAGCGGACGCGGCGGGAGCACGCCGCGATCCACCGGGCGCTGGTCGCCCATGATCCTGAGGCCGCCCGGGCCGCCGCCGCTGCCCACGTGGGCGAGGTCGAGCAGTGGCTTCGGACCCAGCTCCAGCCTTAGAGGGCTGAAGCCGGGGCCGAAGCCGGGTGGTGTGTCCGTCTGCGGCACGGTGGGGGCTTGTCGCGCAGTTCCCCGCGCCCCTGAAAACGGGGCTGCGCCCCGGCTTTCGTGCTTTTGGGGGCGCGGGGAACTGCGCGAGCAACCACAGCGCACCCGCAGCCCAAAGAGCGGCCTCAGGCGCGCTTGAGTCGCAGCGTCACCAACTCGAACGGGCGGAGTTTCAGGGTGAGGCGGTTGCCGTCCTGCTCCGGGGCGACCGCGTCGGCGAGCGGGCGTTCCAGCAGGTCCGTCACCGTGACGGCCGCGACCTCGAAGCCGGCCGTGATCGTGGCCCTGCTGCGGCCGCCCCGCGACTCGTGGAAGCGGACGACCACATCACCGCTGTCGTCGTCGGCGAGCTTCACCGCGGTGACCACGACCGCGTCCTGGGCGACGGTCACCAGGGGCGCGACCTCGGACGCCCCACCGACGACCTTCCGCTCGGGCAGGTTGATCCGCCAGCCCTCGCGCACCGCGTCGCCGATCGCGGCACCGGGCACCAGCGCGTGCCGGAAACGGTGGACACCCTGGTCGGTCTCGGGATCGGGGAAGCGCGGCGCCCGCAGCAGCGAGACCCGGACCGTGGTGGTCGTACCACCGTCCGCGCGGACCGCACGCGTCACGTCGTGGCCGTACGTCGAGTCGTTGACGACCGCGACACCCCAGCCGGGCTCCTCCATGTGGACGAACCGGTGGTTGCAGGCCTCGAACTTGGCGGCCTCCCAGGACGTGTTGGTGTGCGTCGGCCGGAAGAAGTGCCCGAACTGCGTCTCGGACGCGTACCGCTCGGCGTGCACGTCGAGCGGGAAGGCCATCTTCAGGAACTTCTCCGTCTCGTGCCAGTCGACCTCGGTGTCGATGTCGAGCCGCCACTCCCCCGGCGCGAGCGACAGCACCTGTGTGACCTTGGACGCCCCGAAGCTCCGTACGATCCGGACCGAGACGCCGTCGTCACCGGGGGCGACCTCGTCGGCGTCGACCAGGTCGGTCACCGTGTTCCGGTAGAACTCGTCGACGTCCCAGGCGTCCCACATGTTCGGGAAGTCCGGGTGGATCTGCAGCAGGTTGGCGGCCTCGCCGGGTGCGAGGGTCTCGCGGTCCGCGGCGAGGTCGAACGCTGAGACCACGAGTCCGCGCGCGTCGACCTCGATCCGCAGCCGTCCGTTGTCGAGCACGTAGCCGCCGTCCGTGCGCGGCACCAGCGTGCACTCGCCACCGACCGCCGGGGTTCGCGCACCGCCGGCGGGCACCCCGTCGCGGGTGTGCGGCGCGGAGTTGAAGGCGAGGGCGGTCGTCCCCTCACCGGCCAGCGCGCGCTGGGCGGCGCCGATGATGCCGTTCAGCTCCTCGGCGACCGTCTCGTAGGTCTTACGGGCCTCGCGGTGCACCCAGGCGATGGACGATCCGGGCAGGATGTCGTGGAACTGGTGGAGCAGGACCGTTTTCCAGAGCCGGTCCAACTTTTCGTGCGGGTAGGAGAACCCGGCCCGGACCGCGGCGGTGGCCGCCCACAGTTCGGCCTCGCGCAGCAGGTGCTCGCTGCGGCGGTTGCCCTGCTTGGTCTTCGCCTGGCTGGTGAGCGTGGCGCGGTGCAGCTCCAGGTACAGCTCACCGACCCACACCGGGGCGTTGGGGTACTCGGCCTCGGCCTTCTCGAAGAACTGCGCCGGGGTTTCCCAGGCCACGGTCGCCGAGCCTTCGAGGTCGCGGAGCCGGGCTGCCTTGGCGACCATCTCCCGGGTCGTGCCGCCGCCTCCGTCGCCCCAGCCGGTCGGTGCGAGGGAGTGTCGGGCGACGCCCTTGTCCTTGAAGTTGTTCGCCGCGTGGGCGATCTCGCTGCCCTTCATGGAACAGTTGTACGTGTCCACGGGCGGGAAGTGCGTGAAGATCCGCGTGCCGTCGATGCCCTCCCACCGGAAGGTGTGGTGCGGGAACTTGTTGGTCTGCGACCACGAGATCTTCTGGGTGAGCAGCCACTTGGAGCCCGCCGCCTTGATGATCTGCGGCAGTCCGGCGGCGAAGCCGAAGGTGTCGGGCAGCCACGCCTCGTCGTTGTCGACGCCGAACTCGTCGATGAAGAACCGCTTCCCGTGCACGAACTGCCGGGCCATCGCCTCCGAGCCGGGCATGTTGGTGTCCGACTCGACCCACATGCCGCCGGCCGGCACGAACCGCCCGTCGGCGACGGCCTTCTTCACCCGGGCCCACACCTCGGGCCGGTGTTCCTTCACCCAGGCCCACTGCTGGGCCTGCGACATGGCGAAGACGAAGTCCGGCTCGTCCTCCAGGAGGGCGGTCATGTTCGAGGTGGTCCTGGCGACCTTGCGTACGGTCTCGCGCAGCGGCCACAGCCACGCCGAGTCGATGTGCGCGTGACCGACGGCGCTGATGCGGTGGGCGGAGGGGACGGCGGGAGCCGACAGCACCGCTTCCAGGTGGGTGCGGGCCGCGGCCGCTGTGGAGCCCACGTCCTGCAGGTCGACGGCGTCCAGGGCCTTCTCCACCGCGCGCAGGATGTCCCAGCGGCGCGCGGACTCCACCGGCAGCTCGGCCATCAGCTCCCCGAGCACCTCCAGGTCGATGACGAGCTGCCACACCGTCTCGTCGAGGACGGCGAGGTCCATCCGCTCCAGCTTGTACTGCGGTTCGCTGCCGGCCGTCTCCTTGTCTCCGAGCTGCGTGGGCAGGAAGGGGTGGTAGTCGAGGACGACGGGGTTGGAGGCGGCCTCGATGTGCAGACGCACCTCCTCACCACCCGCGACGGGCGCGCCGATCCGCACCCACTGGTTGCGCGGGTTGAGGCCCTTCACGGGGGTCCCGTCGGGCCGGTAGACGAGCCCCTCGCACTGGAAACCGGGCATGTTCTCGTCGAAGCCGAGGTCGAGGATCGCCTCGACGGTCTTCCCGGACCACTCCTCGGGCACGGTCCCCGTGACGCGGAACCAGCTGGTGCCCCAGGGAGCACCCCACCTGTCGCCGACCGCCACCGGAGACGGCGTGGCCGCCAGCCCCTCGTCGACGGGCACCGGCTCACCGGGCGCGTTCCACACCGCCACTTCCAGCGGTACGGACTCGGGGTACACGGCGGGTCGGATGCGCTCGTCGAGCACACGCTTGAGGCGGGCCTCGACCAGGCTGCGGTCGTCATGCATGTGAGGTGCTCCGTAACTCCGTTGTGCGGGTTGTTGCTGTGTACCGGTGGTTACCGGCCGTCGGCGGTCACCAGGTATGAGTGACGGTCGCTGGGACCGACGCGGTGTAAAGCTCCCCCACGGCCCGCAGTTCGAACCGCGCCGCCTGCTCGCCTCCTTCGGGTGTCAGTCCTCCAACGAAGAAGGCCTGCTGAGCGGTTCCGCCGAGGAATCGCCGGGTGCCGTCGGGCAGGATCCGGTGCAGCGTGTAGTGGCGTACGTCGCCGCCGGTGGCCGCGCGCCAGGCGAAGCGCAGGTCGCCTCCCGAGGCGTCGGTGATACGCGCGTCGGCGGGCGTGCCCGGGCTCTGGGCGGCCTGATCGCGTACGGCGAGTCCGCCGAGCCGCCACTTCACCGCGCCGCCGGCCCCGGTGAGGCGGACACCGAGCGCGTGCACCGTGCCGCCCGCCGGCAGACCGGTCAACCGTACGGTCGCGGTCTCCCAGCCGCTGCCTGTGGTGACCGGGAAGTACGTGTACGCGTAGGGCTGCCCCGGGCCCGACGGCTCGGCGGTGGCGACGGCCAGCTCGGCGGTCACGTTCCCCGAGTCGACCCGGTGGGTCAGCTCGACGACCGTGCCGGCGCCGAGCGGCAGGCGGGTCGCGTAGACGTCCAGGGTGGTGGGCGCGTCCAGGGTGCCGTCGACCAGGACGCTGCTGCCGCCGCGCCAGGCGGCGGCGAAGTCGAAGGTGACCGCGGGATGTTGCCCCGCCGTGCGCGTGACCCAGCGCCGGGACGGCAGCCGGTCCTGGAGACCGAGGTGGTTCCACGGGGTCGTCGACGTGACCTCGCCGTCCTCGTACCAGCGCAGCCCGTGCCCGGTGTTGAAGGCCGATCCGAACGGCAGTCCGGTGACCGTCGACCGGTCGGCGACGGAGACGGCGGGCGCGCGCCAGGTGTCGGCGGTGTCGGGGCGGGCCGGATCGAGCGAGCGGCCGCTCCAGAAGCGGTCGTCGGAGGCGTGGAAGTCGCCGGGCGTGCGTCCGGCGGGCAGGTGGTTGCGGGTCCACTCGGGCCGGTAGAAGCCGACCGAGACGACGTGCGCCGAACCGCTGGGCACCATGGCGTCCCAGTTCACGGAGCGGTTCCAGCCGTTGGCCTCCACATCGACGCCGGCCCACAGCTCGTAGCGGCTGCGGCCGAGTTGCTGGGCGGCCGTACCGGAGGAGGCCAGGCTGCCCGACGACCAGCGGAAGTCGACGAACATCGAGTCGGCGGCCTGGAAGAAGACCTTGTTCTGGTTGTTGAGCGCGCCCTGCCAGCTCACCGAGCCGCTCACGGTCATGGAGTCGTACCAGGTGACCCGCTGCCCCTTCGCCTTGCTGAGCGCCTTCAGCTCGGTGAGGAAGCCCAGCATGTCGGTGGCGAGTGCCGCGTTCCCGCCGCTGGTCTCGGCGTTGACGAACCAGCCGTCGAAGCCGTACGCCTCGGCCACCGCGACGAGCTGTGCGGCCAGCGGGTAGTGCCCCGCCGCGTCCTTCTGCACCAGGTCACGCGTCCACTGCAGCTGTCCGCCGTACGCGGCGGGCGGCAGGAACACATTGCCGAGGACCGGTACGCCGTGCCGGTGGGCGGCGTCCACGATCGGCGCGTTCGGCGCGAGGATCAGGCCCTCGCCCGAGGAGCCGCCCCAGAAGACCAGCTCGTCGACGTAACTCCAGTGGGTGAGCGCGTAGTAGTCGGCGGTGGCCGAGCCCTGCGAGGGGTTGCTCGCGGTGGGGCCGAAGGAGACCAGCGACTGGATTCGGGCCTGGCCGGCGCGGGCCGTCGTGTTCACCGGCGTCGGCGTGAACCGCTCGGCGAGCGGCACGGACGACGCGTTGAAGGCGAGGTCGGTGTCGGCGGCGGCGCTCCATGCCTTCAGACCGCGCCAGGTGATGCCGGCGCCCGGTGAGCCCGAGGGCAGCGAGTCCGGATACCAGTAGGACGCGTACGGCTGGAGCGGCACGGCGGCCTCGGCCCCGGCGGTGGCGGACGTCGCCCCGGCGGTGGCGGGTGATGCCGGGAGCAGGGCGGCGGCCGCCCCGGTGCCGGCGACGAGCAGGACGGTGCGTCTGGTGGGGTTCACGAGCAAGTGCCTCCTTGTGGGAGTTCTTGGGGAAGTACGGAACCTGACGGGATTACGGAACCTGATCGGGTGTGACGACTTCGGTGATGCCTCGTGCGGTGAGGTGCTCCACGTCGTTCGCGCGGGAGACGAGGACGGTGGTCGGTCGGGCGCCGTCGGCGGTGAGCCGGAAGAACGCCTCGAAAACCGGGCCGCCCGGCGCGCAGACGGAACGGCCGGCGGGGTCGTCGGGGACGACGAGTGCCGTGGTGCGGACCTTGGGCGGGTCCGGGTGCTCGCGGGCCGAGCGGGCGGCGCGGGCCAGCGCCCGCGCGCTGTCCTTGGGGCGGCGGTCATTGCTCAACAACCCGAGCCCGTATTCGAGTTCGGGGAAGTCGGCGAGGCCGCGGGACACGTCGTGGGAGCACCACCAGGTGATGCCCCAGAGGTCCGTGCAGTCCAGGGCGTTCGCGACGGTCGCCTCGGTGAAGGCGGCGGCGTGCTCGGCGGGGACCAGCGGCGCCGGGGCGCCGACCTCCTGGAGCCACACCGGGCGGGCCGGGTCGTCGGCCCAGGCCTTGCTCAGCTCGATCAGATAGGCGGCGTGGTGTTCGGTCGCGACACCGGTACGTCCGTGCCGCTGGGCCGTGCCGTTGAAGACCCAGGAGTGCACCGCGGTGACGGCGCCGCGCCGCGCGGCCTGAGCCGGGGTGAACGGCATGTCGTCCTGGTACCAGGCCGCGTCGTACTCGGCGTGCAGATGCAGCTTGCCGGGAGCGCCCTTCTCGCACGCCGTGAGCATCCGCTCCAGCCAGGCGTCGACCAGGCCGGGCTCCGTACGGTCGGGGTCGGGGTGGGGGCCCGCCGAGAACTGGTTGACCTCGTTGCCCACGGTCATGCCGATGAAGTTGGGCCGATCGGCGAGGGCGGCCGCGAGGGTGCGCAGGTACTCGGCCTGCCCTTCGACGACCTCCGGGTCGGTGAAAAGGTTCCGCCGGTGCCAGGTCTGCGTCCACGCGGGCAGGAAGTCGAAGCTCGACAGGTGGCCCTGCAGTCCGTCCACGTTGACGTCCATACCCCGCTCGGCGGCAGCGTCCGCGAGGGCGACGAGCTGTTCCACGGCCCGCGGGCGGATCAGCGAGCGGTTCGGCTGGAAGTAGGGCCAGATCGGGAAGACCCTGATGTGGTCCAGGCCGAGTGCGGCGATCGAGTCGAGGTCGGCGCGCACGGAGTCGAGGTCGAAGTCGAGCCAGTGATGGAACCACCCTTCGCTCGGGGTGTAGTTGACGCCGAAGCGCACGGCAGAAGGCATCCGGGAGTCCTAGTCCTGTTTCTGTGGTGCGTGCGTGGGGGTGTGCGGGCGGCTCGCCGTCGGGAGGGGTGGCCCACGGCTACGGGTGGCTCGCGGGACACGCGGCCACCCCGCGACCGGCTGTCGCTCTTCAGGGGCGCGGGGAACTGCGCGACCAGCCCCCGCCGGCCCGCACCCGACAATCCGCTGATGCCCCTCAGGGGCGCCGTCACCGCGCGTGGTTCGCGCGGCTCGCCGCCGGTGGCCGCAGGGCTCAACCCTTCACCGCGCCCTCGCCGACACCGCGGAAGAAGTACCGCTGGAGGCAGGCGAAGAGCGCGATCAGCGGTGCCACCGCGATGATCGTGCCCGCGGCGACCAGCCGTTCGTCGTTGGCGAAGGTGCCGTGCAGATAGTTGAGGCCGATGGTCAGGGTGAACTTGTCCGGGTCGCTGAGCACGATGAGAGGCCACAGGAAGTCGTCCCAGGCGCCCATGAAGGCGAAGATCGCGACGACGGCGAGGGTGCCCTTCACCGAGGGCAGTGCGATCCGCAGGAACCGCTGCCAGGTGTTCGCCCCGTCGACGAAGGCCGCCTCCTCGATCTCGTACGGGAGGTTGAGGAACGCGTTGCGCATCAGCAGCACGTTCATCGCGCCGATGCAGCCGGGCAGCACGACTCCGATGAGGGTGTTGTTCAGTCCCAGCTCACGCATGGTCGTGAACTGGGCGATGATGATGCCCTCCACGGGCACCAGCATGGCGAGGATGAACACGAGCGTGGTCACCTTGCGGCCGCGGTAGCGCAGCCGGGCGAGCGCGTAGCCCGCGAGTGCCGCGCCGACACAGTTCGTCACGACGTTGGCGGTGGCGACCTTCAGCGAGTTGAAGGCGTAGTCCCACACGGGGATGGTCGCGGCGACCCGTTCGTAGTTGTGCAGGGTCGGTTCGCCGGGCAGGAACCTGGGCGGTGAGCTGAAGATGTCCTCGGTCGGACCCTTCAGGGAGGTGGAGAGCTGCCACACGAACGGCCCGACGGTCAGCGCCAGGACGGCGAGCAACAGCAGGTAGCGCAGGGCGAGTTCCCACACCCGGACGCGCTTGCCGTGCTCGTCGGTGACGCGCTTCCTGCGGCGGGGCACATCCGCGGCGGGCGGTGCCTCGCGGACCTTCTCGGCGACGCTCACGCGTCCTCCTTCCGGTCGGCGCGCAGCACGAGCAGCATCAGCGCGACGGTGACGACGAAGACGACGACGGAGATGGCGGAGGCGTAGCCGACCCGGCCGGTCAGGCCCGTGCCGGTGCGCTGGACGAGCATCACGAGCGTGGTGTCCTCCCCAGCGGGACCACCGTCAGGGCCCGCCATCAGGTACACCTCGGAGAACACCTTGAAGGCGGCGACCGAGGAGAGCGCGCCGACCAGCACCATCGTGGAGCGGACGGCGGGCACGGTGACCGTGAGGAAGCGGCGGATCGTACCCGCGCCGTCCACGGCCGCGGCCTCGTGCAGTTCGCGGGGCACGTTGGCCAGCGCGGCCAGATAAATGATCATGTAGTAGCCGAGGCCCTTCCAGACCGTGACGGTCATGGCACTCAGCAGGAGCAGCCACTGGTCGCTCAGGAAGCCGACCCTGCCGACCCCGACCGCCTCGAGGAGCGAGTTCACCAGGCCGCGTTCGTCGAGCAGCCACACCCAGATGAGGCCCACCACGACGATGGAGGCGACGACCGGGGTGTAGAAGGCCGACCGGAAGAAGGCGATGCCGGGGATGTTCTTCTGGACCAGGAGCGCGAGCATCAGGGGCAGCAGGACGAGCGCGGGGACCACCCCGACGACGTACAGGGTGCTGTTGCGCAGACCGATCCAGAACATCTCGTCGTGCAGCAGCTCCCGGAAGTTGGCCAGGCCCACGAACTCGCCGGGCATCAGGGTCCGGCGGTCCGTGAAGGCGTTGACCACCGTCGACACGAACGGGTAGAGGATGAAGATGCCTACGACCAGCAGCCCGGGGGCCGCGAACAGCCAGGGACTGGTGGGCAGTTGGCGCCGCACCCGTGCAGTCACTGAAGCAGCGGCGCCGGAGGAAGCCGTACGGGAAGAACTCGCCATGTCGGTCAGCCCTGCTGCTGGAGCAGCCGGTCACACGCTTTGACAGCGTTGTCGAGCGCTTCCTGGGGGCTCACCTTGCCCTGCAGCGCCTTGGCGACGGAGTTGCGCAGCTCGGTCTTCATCTGCTCGCTGAGCAGTACCGGCGTGTAGTTGACCGCGTTCTTCAGGGAGCCCGCGGCGGCGATCCGTACGCGGGTCTCGTCCGTGCCGTCCTCCTTGGTGAAGTACGGGTCGTCGAGCGAACCGGCGGTGCTCGGGAAGATCGCGACCTTCTTGGCGAACGACATCTGGTTCTGCGCGTCGGTCACGAAGTGCGCGAAGGCGACCGCGGCGGGCTTCTTCTTGCTCTGGGCGTTCACCATCAAACCCATGACGTACATGTTGACCTTGCCGGTGCTGGTGATCTGGTCGGTGATGCCGATGTTCTTGTAGAGGTTCGGCGCATCCTTCTTGAACTTGCCGAGGTCCAGGGCGCTGCCCGGGTTCATGGCGACGGCGCCGGTGAGGAACTTCTTGCCGGACGACTCGGGGGTCGCGGTCAGCGCCTGCGGGTCGAGGGCCTTGGCGTCGTACAACTCCTTGTACTTGGTGAGGAGTTCCACACCCTTGGCGTCGTTGAAGGCGAAGGCCGTGCCCTCCTTGTTCATCAGCTCGACGCCGTAGCGGCCGAAGTCCTCGATGGTGGGCACGTTGGCCAGGGTCGCCACCTTGCCGTCGCTCTTGTCCGCCAGCTCCAGGGCGTCGGCGAAGAGTTCGTCGTACGTCGTCGGGGGCTTCGAGGCGTCCAGGCCCGCCTCCTTGAAGAGCGACTTGTTGTAGAACAGCGGGCCGGTGTTCAGGTACCAGGGGAAGGCGTACGTGCCCTCCATGCCCGGTATCTCGTGGCCGGCCCACGCACCCGGCAGGTACTCCTTCTTGTACTTCGCGGCGGCCTTGTCGACGTCGAGCGCGAGGCCCGCCTTGGCGAGCGGGGCGACGAGGTCCGGCGAGACGTTCACGACGTCGGGCAGCGTGCCGCCGGCCGCGTCCGCGCTGATCTTGTCGGCGTAGCCCTCGGCGGGCTGGTCGACCCACTTCACGTTCGTGCCGGGGTACTTCTTCTCGAAGTCGGCGACCAGGCCCTCGAAGTACGGCTTGAAGTTGGCCCTCAGGTTCCAGGTCTGGAAGGTGATGTCGCCCTCGACCTTGCCGGAGGCGTCCGTGGAACCGCTGTCGTCACCCCCGGAGCCGCAGGCACTGAGCGGCAGGACCAGGGCGACGACAGCGGCGGCGAGTGCTCTGCGAGGCATGCGCACGGTGACCGGGCTCCTTTGCGACGGTGTGGGTCAGAGGTGACGGGCAGACCTTGCATCCATCCCGGTGGGGAAGTCAATGGATTCCGTTCCGCTAAATTCATCAGCTGGACATAGCACCAGGTCAGAGAGTTGCATGTCACTCCTTGCGATGGATCACTAATGCGCTTTAGAGTGGCCTGACTCAAGCGCTTTAGTGTGAAGCTCCATTGAGCAGGGCTTCAGTGAAATGGGGAGCAAGGTTGCCAGCCAAGCGGTCTCCCGCGCGCCGGCCGACGATGAAGGACATCGCGCAGCGCGCCGGGGTCTCCGAAAGCGCGGTCTCGTTCGCGCTCAACGACCGGCCCGGGGTCTCCGAGGTCACCCGGGACCGGGTGCGCCGGGTCGCCGAACAGCTGGGCTGGCGGCCCAGCACGGCGGCGCGCCAACTGTCCGGCGAGGGCACGGCGACGGTCGGCCTCGTCCTGGCCAGGCCCGCGGACACCCTCGGCGTCGACTCGTTCTTCCTGCAGCTCATCTCGGGCATCCAGGAGGTCCTGGCGGAGCGTCACCTCGGGCTGCTCTTCCAGGTGGTCGAGGACGTCGACGACGAGTGCGCGGTGTACCGGCGCTGGTGGGCGGAGCACCGCGTGGACGGAGTGATGGCCGTCGACCCCCGCACGGACGACCCGCGCCCCGGCCTGCTCGACGAACTGGGGCTGCCCGCGGTGGTCATCGGCGGTGCGCCGGACGCGCGGCATCCCGGGCTGTCCACGGTCTGGGCGGACGACGCGGGCGCGATGGCGTCCGTCGTCGGGCGGCTGCACGAGCTGGGACACCGCCGGATCGTGCACATCGCCGGGTTGCCCGGCCTCGCGCACACCGAGCGGCGGATCCGTACGCTGCGCGCCGAGGCCGACCGGCGCGGGCTCACCGAGGTGCGCTCGGTGACCACGGACTACTCCGACGCGCAGGGCGCTGCGGTCACGCGCCGTGTCCTGGAGGCGGCCTCACCACCGACCGCGCTCGTCTACGACAACGACGTGATGGCCGTCGCCGGAGTCGCCGCCGCGACGGAGCTGGGCTTCTCCGTGCCGGGCGACGTGTCGGTCGTCGCCTGGGAGGACTCGGCGCTGTGCCGCATGGTCAAGCCGTGGCTGTCGGCGCTGTCCCGCGACACGGTGGAGTTCGGTCGGACCGCGGCGAAGGAGCTGACGTCCCTGCTGGACGGCGGGCCGGCGCGGGCGGTGGGGGTGCCTGTGCCGGAGTTGATCGAGCGGGACAGTACCGGACCCTGCGGCGCTTGAGAGCCTTGAGCGGGGAGGAGTGGGGACGGTTGTCGCATGGCGACGGCCGCCCCCACTGCACACTTCACCTGGGCGTGAGCCTGCGGGGATGCGGGAATCGCGGTCTGCGGGGATCGCGGTCTGCGGGTGCGTTGTGGCTGATCGCGCAGTTCCCCGCGCCCCCGGAAGACTCAGGTTCGTGAGCGGTACAGGGCGAACTGCGCCAGGTGTACGGGTCCGCGTGCACGCGTTACCCGTACGCGCCAGCGGCTTGCCCGTACGGGGGTCGGTAGCAGCAGGATGCGGCTTGCGCCGAGTGTGCCTGCCTCGGTGACCCGCTGCCAGGCCCCGCCGGTGTGGGCCTCGACCACGAAGGCCTCCACCTGCTGGCCGTGCCGGATGTCCTCCGCCAGGCGGATGCGGTCCACCTCGCGAGGGCGGCCGAGGTCCACGGTGATCGTGCCCGGCGAGGTCGTCGTCCGCGCCCCGCGCGCCAGGTCCTGCGGCAGCTCCCGGTCGATCCGTTCGCGGAACTCCCGCAGGCGGGTCACATCGGCGGCCGGGAGGAGGCCGTTGTCGTCCGGCGGCACGTTCAGGAGCAGTACCGCGTTGCGGCCCACCGAGCCGAAGTAGATGTCCGTCAACTGCTGTACCGACTTCGGCTGTTGGTCGGCGTGGTAGAACCAGCCGTCCCGGATGGACACATCGGCCTCGGCCGGCCACCACTGGAGGTAGTCCGCCAGCGGCTGCGCGGCGACCAGGGCATCCCTGCCTCCCATGTCGGGCGCGTCGTACGAGAGCGCGAAATCCATCCGCCCGTTGGCCTTCTCCTGGACGGGTACGGCACTCCACTCGTTCTCGCGGGCCAGCCCGCCCTCGTTGCCGACCCAGCGCACATCGGGCCCGGACACGGCGACCGTGGCGTCCGGCGCGAGGGTCCGGACCAGTGTGTACCAGCTGTCCCAGTCGTACGTCTCGACCTTGTCCGGTGGGATACGCCCCTGGGCACCGTCGAACCAGACCTCGTCCACGGGACCGTACTCGGTGAGAACCTCGTAGAGCTGGTCGAGCATATGGGCGCCGTAGTCGGTGGCCGGGAGCGTGAACGTGGGGCCGTCCGGGCGGTCGTCCCCCGCGACCGGCGTGGGGATGACGCGCTCGGAGCGGGCACTGCCGTTGGCGTACACGCCGTGCAGGTACTGGTTCTCGTCGGCCGGTGAGATGTAGACGCCGACCTTGATGCCGTGGCGCCGCATCGAGTCGGCGAACGAGCGCAGGACATCGCCCTGTCCGTCCCGCCAACTGCTCGACGCGACCGAGTGGTTGGTGTAGCGGGACCTGTAGAGCACGAACCCGTCGTGGTGCTTGACGGTGAGGATGGCCAGCTTGAAGCCGCCGTCACGCAGAGCGCGGGCCCATTGGTCGGTATCGAGGCCGACCGGTTGGAAGACGTCGGGATCCTCGTCCCCCGTACCCCATTCGAGGCCTGTGAAGGTGTTCACGCCGAAGTGCAGGAAGGCGGTACGTTCGAGGGCCTGCCAGGCGATCTGCCGTTCCGTGGGCCGGACCGCGGACGCTTTGCGGACCAGCTCGTCGGGGGTGTCGTCGGGGCTGACGGGGATCCGGTACCACGGCTCCCCGGGGGAGGCTGCAGCGGCTGCGGAGGCGGAGGCCGAGGACGCGAGGGCCAGGGACGTACCGCTGGACGCCACAAGAGCGGCGGCGGCCGTGACGAAGAGGCGCCTGGAGACTGCCATGCGGGTCGGACTCCTCAGGTCAGGGACAAGGGCAGGGACAGGGACAGATCAGGGGCGGGGCGAGGTCAGAGGCAGGGGGCGACGGGCCTGTAGGCCTACAGGCCACAGGTCATGCGGGTCATGCGGCGGTCAACCGCCATACGGCCGGGCCCTGCTGATCCGGCGGAAACTGTGCCAGTTGTCCGTCGTCGGTCACGTGCACGGCCATCTGCGTGATCGCGTTGACGAGTCGGTAGCCGCCGCCCCGCGCGGGCGCCAACTGCCAGCGCTGCAGGGTGTTCGTGGCATCGCAGGCCTGCTCGGACACCACGGCTCCGGGCTGGAGCGGCACATTGAGCGTGAGTCTGCCGCCGCGCACCTCCAGGCAGCCACTCGCGGTCTGCAAGGTCACGTAGCCGTCCGGGGTGCGCTCGACCTCGGCCGTGACGGCCTTGGTCCCCGCACGGAAGGTGTACGTGCCGTTCGCGACCGGCACGCGGGTGAGGTCCCGCCGACCGGGCGCGTGGCCCACGGCCGCCGCGCGAGCGGTGAACTGCGCGTACGTGGCGTCCGGATGAGGGCTGCCCCAGGTCGCCTGGGCGACGTGGCGCAGTGCCGGGTCGGTGTCTTCCGCGACCTCGTTCTCGGTCTCGCCGCGGCCGTTGTCCGGCCAGAGGCTGATCTTCGCGCCGGTGATGCCCTCGCGCGAGGCGAGCTTCTCACCCTCGAAGCTGCGCGGGTCCCACCTCTGGTCGTACAGGCCCTTCGTGTCCGAGTGGAAGCCGCCGCGCACGAGATAGAGGGCGTAGGCCGCGTTCATCAACGGATAGCCCTGGGCGCGGAGTTGACTGGGCTTCGTCGCCACGTTCAGCCAGTGCTCGACCGTCGTGCCGGCCGTGACGGGCACGGTGTTGGCGCCGGTGAGGCCGTCGTTCCAGATCCGCAGCTTCCTGCCCTTGCCCGCCGCGTAGGAGTGGACACGGTTGACGAAGTCGATGAAGGCGTCCTGCGGGGTGGCGTTCGCGCCGTATCTCGCCCTGGCGTACTCCAGGACCTGCGGGTACTTGTCGAAGTCGGAGCCGAGCATGTACTCGTCGGCGCCCATGTGCCAGGAGTCGGCCTTGAACACCTCCGCGTACTCGTCCATCAGACCCGTGTAGTAGGCGAATGCCTCGGGGCGCGTGATGTCGAGCCGGGACGGCTGCTTGTTGCCGTCGGAGTCGGTGAGCTGGAGATCCGGCCGGTTCTCGATCCAGGGGTCCATGTGCCCCGGCGAGTTGATCTCCGGGATGATCGTGACGTGGTACTTCTCGCCGAGCGCGACGAGGCGTCGTATCTCGTCCTTGGTGTAGTAGCCCCAGGTGTTGGCCTCGGGGTGCGCGTCGCTCTTCACCTTGAGTTCGAGCAGCAGCTGGTTGAGCTTGTTGTACGCCATGTCGCGTACGAGGTTCTCCAGCCAGTCCGGGGTGATGTGGATGTAGCAGGCACACACGCCGACGCCCCGCTCCTCGTACTGGGGCACGTCGACGGTGCGTCCCGCGGGCAGCCGGTCGCCCTGGGCGAGGAGCTGGAGGACGGTCCGGGTGCCGTAGAAGGCGCCCGTCTCGGTTGCGCCCGTCACCGACAGGCGCTTGCCCGCCCGGAGTTCGTACCCTTCCCTGCCCAGCGCGGTCCTGGAGGGCGCGATGTCGACAACGATGTCGCCCGTGCGCGCCCCTGCGCTCACGACCGGAACGGTGCCGTGTCCCGCCGCCCGCAGGTCCTCGGCGAGGGTGTCGGCGACCCGGCGCTCCGCCTTGCCGTCCGCGACGAGGCGCGCGCCCCGCTCATACGCGTAATGTCCGGCTTCCGGCGTCCAGTCGGACAGCGCGGGAACGGTGACAGGAGTCGCGGATCCGGCCGCCCGGACTCCCCCGGCCGCTCCGGCTGCCCCTGACACTCCCGCAGCCGGGACCGGCGCCGCGAACAGCAGGAGCGCCGTCACGACTCCGACCAGCCTGGACCGTCTTGGAGACACATTCTTGACGTCCGTACGCACGGGCACCCTCTCAGTCATCGGAGGTGTGATAATTGAGCCGGCTCCGGGGCATGTCAATGGGGTGCGGAGAGCGCCGAGATGAGCCAGTGGTCGGATGACCTGGCACTCCGTACGAACCGCCGGGCGGACGCGGCGGAAAAGTCCAAGAGGAACGCAGCGAATGTCCAAGCTCGACCGCTCTCGACTGGACGGCCCCTACCGGGGCACAGTGCTCCTCGAACTCACCCGTGAGACCACGCCCCCGAGGAGCCACCGTGACCAGCTGGGCCGGCCGGACCGCCGCCGACATCGCCGCCGCAGTACGCGCGAGGCGCGTCACGCCCCGCGAGGTGGTCGCCGAGCACCTCGCACGGATCGAGTTGCTCGACGCACGCGTGGGTGCCTTCCGCCGGCTGCGCGCGGCGGCCGCGCTCGCCGAGGCGGACGAGGTGGCGGCCCGGGCTGACCTGGCCGAACTCCCCCTGGCGGGCGTACCGGTGGCGGTCAAGGACAATCTGGCCGTGCGCGGTGAGTCCACCCGCAACGGCAGCGCGGCGAGCCCGGACACCCCGGCGGACGAGGACCATGTCACGGTGGCCCGGCTGCGTGCGGCGGGCGCCGTTGTGGTGGGGCTGACGAACGTCCCCGAGCTGTGCGTCTTCGGCACCACGGAGGGCGTGCACGGCACGGCTCGCAACCCGTGGGACACCACGCGCACGGCGGGTGGTTCCTCCGGGGGCAGCGCCGCCGCGGTGGCCGCCGGCATGGTGCCCCTGGCCCTCGGCAACGACGGCATGGGCTCGCTGCGGATACCCGCCGCCAACTGCGGCCTGATAGGCCTGAAGCCGGGCCACGGCACGATTCCTGCGGGCATCGGCCACGGCGACTGGTTCGGCATGTCCGAGAACGGACCGCTGGCGACGACGGTCGAGGACGCCCGGCTGATGTTCTCGGTGCTGGCCGCCAGGGACGTCGTACGGGCGGATGCCGCAGGCGCGGACGTCATAGGCGCGGACGTCGTAGGCGCCGATGGCGTACGCGCTGATGTGGTTCGCGCCGAGAAGCCCGTCACCCTCGCGGTCGCCGTCTCCGTGCGCAGCCCGCTGATGGGGGTTACCGTCACCCGGCCCTACGCGGACGCGGCCCGTGCGGCGGCCCAGCTGCTCGCCGGAGCGGGGCACCGGGTCCGGCGGGCGGACCCGCCGTATCCGGTGTGGCTGGGTACGACCTCGCTGGCGCACTGGACGGCGGGGACGGCGGTGGACGCGGAGGGGCTCGATCCGCGGCGGCTCGCGCGCCGCACGCGGGTGCACGCGAGCGTGGGACGCCGTTGTGTGGACTCGGTACGGACCGGCGTGCGCCGGCAGCAACTGCGGGAACGGCTTACACCCTTCTTCGCCGAGCACGATGTGCTGCTCACTCCCGCGCTGGCCCGGCGGGGGCCCGCCGCCGCGGAGTGGCACAAGCGTGGGTGGCTGCGAAATGTGCTGGTCAACACCAACTACTCGCCGATGACGCCGCCGTGGAACCTGACGGGGTGGCCTGCGATGACGGTGCCGTTCGGAACGTTGGCCTCCGGAGTGCCTTGTGCCGTTCAGTTGGTGGGGCGGCCTGGGAGTGAGACTGTCCTGCTGGAGCTGGCGGGGCAGTTGGAGGAACTGCGGCCCTGGAGGCGGACAGCTCCGCTGGGGGCTGGGGCTGCGGCTGGGGCTGCCCGGGACGGGTTGTAACCCTCGAAGGCGACAGCGTTACCGGTCGCCTCGCCGATGGCGAAGGTGGGAAGCCGGGAAGCCACCATCTGGTGGAGAGGGCTCTCACCGTCCGCAGGCTGCCCGGCGCCGATCGGTCGGAGTCCGGTCAGAGTGCTCGGTGCATGATGTGGAGGCCGACTCTGCCGTGGGTCGGGTGGTCGTACGCGTCGGGGATCGTGCCCAGGATCGTGAAGCCCAGTGACGTCCACAGCTTCACGGCCGGGTTGGTCTCGACGACGGCGTTGAAGACCATCGCCCGGTAGCCGGCGTCCTCGGCCGTCCGCAGGACGTGCTCGGCCAGGGCCCGGCCGATGCCCCGGCCGGTGTGGTCCGGGTCGACCATGAATCCGGCGTTGGCCACGTCTGCCGCGGGACCGCCGTAGTTGGGGGTGACGTAGGCGGAGCCGACGACGGCACCTGAGGCGTCCTCGGCGACGAACACGCGCTTGCCCGGCGCCATCCACAGCGCGCGGGCGTCTTCCTCGGAGGTGTCCGGGTCCCAGGCGTAGGTCTCGGCGGCGGCCACGATGCGGTGCCAGAAAGGCCAGATCCGTGGCCAGTCGTCAGCCGCGGCTTCTCTGATCGGCATGGACACGAGTCTGGCACGGCCATGCCGATCAGCGATCAAGCGGGTCCCGCAACGGTCCGGGGCGGCCCTCGGTGGTCCTGGACAGTCCAGGGCGGTCCGGGCGGCCCCCGGCCGTCAGTCCACGCTGGGCAGGATGTGGGGCTCCGCGAGGTCGTCCTCGTAGCCCGCCAGGCGGATGGGTGCGGACCTGGCCCACACGTCGAGGCTGCCGAGCTTCTCCGCCCGGTCTGCGTCGACCGTACGTTCCTTGAGGGCCTGATCGAGATTCGTCTTCTCCGGTGTCACCGCGCACTCCTTCTGTGTCGGGTCACCCTCGGGGCGTGCAGGACCACTCTGCTACCGGTCGTCTGACGCCCGCTCGGGTCTGAGCAAAGGCACTTCGGACGCGGTGGCGCCGGTCAACTCACATGAGAGCAGGCCGTGGTGACTGGCTTGTCCCGGGACGGACCGTGGGTGTGGGTGGGACCCAGAAGAGCTGTCCGTCCCGCACAGACTAACCAAATGAGCGGGCCGCCGCTCGATGGGGCTGAAAACAAGGTGTAACCATCTGAAGTCGTCCGGCCTCCGTCGACCGTCCGTCGGGCGTGTTTCACTCGGTTGTCCACCTCGGTTGTCCACCTCGGTTGTCCACAGGCAGGGACCACCCGTCCGGCCCTGTGCCAACATGATCAACGCCCCACTGCCCATGTGAAGGAGTCCGACATGGCCGCCCAGCAGGTACGCGGTGTCATCGCCCCAGGCAGGAACGAGCCGGTGCAGATCCGGACGATCCTCGTCCCGGACCCGGGGCCCGGCGAGGCCGTGGTGAAGGTGCAGGCCTGCGGGGTCTGCCACACCGACCTGCACTACAAGCAGGGCGGCATCAGCGACGACTACCCGTTCCTGCTCGGCCACGAGGCGGCGGGCGTCGTCGAGTCGGTCGGCGAGGGCGTCACCGACGTGGCCCCGGGCGACTTCGTGGTCCTCAACTGGCGTGCGGTGTGCGGCCAGTGCCGGGCCTGTCTGCGCGGCCGCCCCTGGTACTGCTTCGACACGCACAACGCGAAGCAGAAGATGACCCTGGAGGACGGCACCGAGCTCTCCCCGGCCCTGGGTATCGGCGCCTTCGCGGAGAAGACCCTGGTCGCGGCCGGTCAGTGCACCAAGGTCGACCCGTCCGTGTCCCCGGCGGTCGCGGGTCTGCTCGGCTGCGGCGTGATGGCGGGTATCGGCGCGGCCATCAACACCGGCGGGGTGGGCCGCGGTGACTCGGTGGCCGTCATCGGCTGCGGCGGCGTGGGCGACGCCGCGATCGCCGGGGCGAACCTCGCGGGCGCCGGGAAGATCATCGCGGTCGACATCGACGAGCGGAAGCTCGAAAAGGCCCGCACGATGGGCGCCACCCACACCGTCAACTCCAAGGAGACGGACCCCGTCGAGGCGATCCGCGAGCTGACCGGCGGCTTCGGAGCCGACGTCGTCATCGAGGCGGTCGGCCGCCCGGAGACGTACAAGCAGGCCTTCTACTCCCGCGACCTGGCGGGCACGGTGGTCCTGGTCGGCGTCCCCACCCCGGAGATGAAGCTCGAACTGCCGCTGCTGGACGTCTTCGGCCGCGGCGGCAGCCTCAAGTCCTCCTGGTACGGCGACTGCCTGCCCTCCCGGGACTTCCCCATGCTGATCGACCTGCACCAGCAGGGCCGCCTGGACCTGGAGGCGTTCGTGACGGAGACCATCGCGCTCGACGAGGTCGAGCAGGCCTTCGACCGCATGCACGAGGGCGACGTCCTGCGCTCGGTGGTGGAGCTGTGACCGCCGCGCGGATCGAGCACCTGGTCACCTCGGGCACGTTCAGCCTGGACGGCGGGACCTGGGACGTCGACAACAACGTATGGATCGTGGGCGACGACACCGAGGCCTTCGTCATCGACGCGGCGCACGACGCCGACGCCATCGCCGAGGCGCTCGGCGACCGCACGCTGCGCGCCATCGTCTGCACGCACGCGCACAACGACCACATCGACGCCGCCCCCGCGCTGGCGGCGCGCACCGGTGCACCGATCCTGCTCCACCCGGACGACCTGCCGCTCTGGAAGCAGACGCACCCGGACCGGCTGCCGGACGGTGAGCTGTCCGACGGCGACCGGCTCTCCGTGGCGGGCGTGGAGCTGACCGTCCTGCACACGCCCGGTCACGCGCCGGGGGCCGTGTGCCTGTACGCACCGGAGCTGGGCACCGTCTTCACCGGCGACACCCTCTTCCAGGGCGGTCCCGGCGCGACGGGCCGGTCGTTCTCCCACTTCCCGACGATCGTCGAGTCGATCCGGACCCGGCTGCTCGACCTGCCCGCCGAGACGGTGGTCCGCACCGGCCACGGGGACCCGACGACGGTCGGCGCCGAGGCCCCGCACCTCCAGGAGTGGATCGACCGGGGGCACTGAGAGAGTTCCGGGCAGGTGCGCAGTTCAGTTCCCGTTGGCCCGGTTGAAATCTGGCCATGATCCTGCCCGACAGCCCTGTCCGACGGAACCTGTCGCCTGACGGCCCGTCATGAGACGGTACGCGGATGACGTCGCCGTACGGGCTCAAGGGCAGGGTCGCCATCATTACCGGAGCCTCGCGTGGCATCGGGCTTGCCGTCGCCGAGGCGCTCGTTGCCGCGGGCGCGCGGGTGTGTCTCACGGCGCGGGACGCCGACGGTCTCGACCGGGCCGCCGCGGAACTGGATGCCGTGGCGATCGCGGGCACCGTCGCTGACCCGGCTCATCCGCGGAGGCTGACCGAGCTGGCGATGGACGCGTACGGCCGGATCGACATCGTGGTGAACAACGCGGCGACCAACCAGCCCTACGGCCCGCTCATGGACGCGGACCCGGAAATGTGGCGCGAGGCGTTCGCGGTCAACGTCGAGGCGCCGCTGCGGCTGGTGCAGCACGCGTGGCGGTCCTGGATGCGCGAGCACGGCGGTTCGGTCGTCAACATCTGCACCGAGGGCGCCACGCACGTCGGCCCGAACCTCGGCGCGTACGGCACGAGCAAGGCGGCCTTGCTCCACCTCACCCGGCAGCTCGCGGGCGAACTGGGCCCCGGGGTACGGGTCAACTCCGTCTCCCCAGGCCTCGTACGCACCGAGATGGCACGCTTCGTCTGGGAGCCGGCGGAGGAAGAGGTGGCCGCCGGTCTGCCCCTGGGCCGCATCGGCGAGCCCGAGGACGTGGCCCAGGCCGTGCTGTGGCTCGCCTCGGACGCGGCGAAGTGGATGACGGGAGCGGACCTGCTGGTGGACGGCGGAACGAGGGTGCGAGCGGCACACGCCCCCTAAACTTGACTATTAACCCCACCAAGATCATTTCTTGGTGGGGTTCGTCGTTCGCCTGACAGCTGGGCGGCCTTTGCGTGATCGTGTCTTCTCGCTGAAGTCGACAGTCGATCAACCCAAAGGCCGTGATGGACAGTCTGCAAGACGACGCCGCGCGCGTCGAGGCCCTGACCGGGTTGTCCCGGTTCCGCAGCGAGTTCTACGAGTGCCTGACCCT
>NZ_JBEZJY010000058.1:0-48535 GCF_040651415.1 Streptomyces sp. NPDC048484 | reverse complement strand
GGTTGTGCGCGGCACACTGGGCTCTGTCGGGGGGGGGGCCCGCCCCCCGCCCCCCCACCCGCTACTTGGCGGTCTCCCTGGCGGGCCCGTAGGTGCGCTTGCCGCGCCGGTAGGCGATCTCGCCCAGGACCACGTCCACCGCGATGAAGGCCGCCAGCGAGATGCCGAGGAGCGGCACGAAGTACCCGAGGACGGCGATGGCCGCCATCGACGGAACGAGGACGTACGCCGGCACCTGCTGCCAGGCGCCGCGCGGGACAGGACGGCCGAAGGCCGAGGCGCGGCCCCGCTGCCACCACATGCGGTAGCCCCACAGGATGAGCAGGATCAGGCTGAGGGCCAGTGCCATCAGCACGAGCTGGTTGACGATGCCGAAGAGGACACCGGTGTGCGCGTCGATGCCCCAGCGGGTGAGCTTCGCCAGCACCGGGTAGTCGGCGAAGCGCACCGTGTCGGTCACCTCGCCGGTCGCCGGGTCGACCGCGGCCGAGTCCTGCTTGGTTGGCCAGCTGCGCTGGACCTGGCTGACGACGTAGGCCGACGAGTCGTCGGCTGGCGGGACGATTTCGACAGGGTCGCCCAGGCCCTTCGCGCGTGCGGCGGCCAGCACCTTGTCGAGGCCGACGCCGTGCTCGACGCCACCTCCGGCCGCGCCGGAGCCGTGGCCCGAGTGCTCGCCGCCCGCGGTGGCCGACACCGACGGAGTCGCCTGGCGGAGCGAGGTACGCAGTTCGTCGATGTTCGCTCCGGCGTACGTGGACCAGGTCAGGCCCGTCGCCGAAAGGAAGATGAAGCCGACCGCGGCCCAGACGCCGACCGAGCCGTGCAGGCCGAGGGTGCGCCGGCGGCCACTGGTGCCGCGTATCTTCCGCTGCGTACGGCGGCGGCTGAACCAGAGCACCAGACCGCCGCCCGCGATCACCCACAGCCAGCTGGCGGCCAGTTCGCTGTAGAGCCGGCCGTTGTCGCCGAGCTTCAGGTTCGCGTGGAACTCGTCGATCCAGGTGCGCAGGGGCAGGGCGCCGGTGGACCCGTACTGTTCGAGCGCGCCGCGCACCTTGGCGGTGTACGGGTCGACGAACACCGCGAGGGAGTGGGTCTCACCGATACCGGAGACGCCGGACAGCATCACCCTGGTGGTCTCGTCGTCCTTCGGCGAGGGGCGTACGGCGGAGACCGTTCCTTCCGGATGGGCCTTTCGGGCGGCGGCGACCTGCTCCGAGATCGGCAGCTTCTCGTCGCCCACGGGGACGGTCATCTCGTGCGAGTAGATGACCTTCTCCGCCTGGAACGACGCCGCGTACAGGAATCCGGTCGTGGCGGCGACCAGCAGGAACGGGGCGACGAGTACTCCGGCGTAGAAGTGCAGCCGCAGCACCAGCGGACGGAGCGGCGCCCAGCCGCTGCGTTTGGAGGCGGGGGCGACGGACTGCGGGGACTCGTCCGTCTCGGTCGTGGGAGCGATGGACATCGGCTGGCTTCTCCGGTCGGGCAGGGGGCGACGGGGCCGTACTCGGCCGCTGTGGTGCAGTAGTCGGTGGGCCGGGCCTCTGAGTTCCCGGGGTCTTGTGTGGCCTGGGTCACGTCACTGTCGGGCGCATCGCTGCCGGGCGACGGCCGACCGGTGCCGTGCGCTCGGAAAAGCGCTCGCCCCTGCCAGGGGGCCGCCTCGCGTCCCGGGCGGCGTCTTGGCATGCTGGCGCGATGTCAACCACCAGTGATCCCATGCCCCTCAGCGACCGAGTGGAGGAACTCCTCTCCCGTACGGGCCCGTTGCCGATCGTCGCCGCCGGGGACCCGGTGCTGCGCCGGACGTCCGAGCCGTTCGACGGCCAGCTGGATCCCTCGCTCCTCGCCCGCTTCGTCACGGCGCTCCGGGACACCATGCGCGCGGCGCCGGGAGTCGGGCTCGCCGCGCCGCAGGTGGGCATCCCCCTGCGGCTCGCGGTGATCGAGGACCCGGCGCCGGTCCCGGACGAGATCCGCGAGGTACGCGGCCGGGTGCCACTGCCCTTCCGTGTCCTGGTCAACCCGGTGTACGAGCCCGTGGGCCCGGCCCGTGCCGCGTTCTTCGAGGGTTGTCTGAGCGTGCCGGGCTGGCAGGCGGTGGTGGCCAGGCCCGCCGAGGTGCGGCTGCTGGCGCAGGACGAGCACGGCAGCCCGGTGGACGAGGTGTTCACGGGCTGGCCCGCGCGGATCGTCCAGCACGAGACGGACCACCTGGACGGCACGCTCTACCTCGACCGCGCGGAACCGCGCTCGCTGTCCTCCAACGAGGCGATGGCGGAGCGCTGGGCCCAGCCGACTCCGGCGGAGGCGGCGAAGTGGCTGGGCTTTCGCTGGTGAGCCGGGTGAGCCGGGTGAGCCGGGCTACTTACCGTCGCGGTACGTCTCCAGCAGCCTCAGCCACACCTCGCTCACCGTCGGGTAGGACGGGACCGCGTGCCACAGCCGGTTCACCGGGACCTCGCCGGCGATCGCGATCGTGGCGGAGTGGATCAGCTCGCCGACACCGGGGCCGACGAACGTGACGCCGCGCAGGGTCTCGGTGTCCAGGTCGACGACCATCCGGGCCCGGCCGCGGTAGCCGTCGGCGTACAGGCCGGCGCCGGCAACCGTGGAGAGGTCCACGTCGACCGCCCTGACCCGGTGGCCGGCCTGCTCGGCCTCGGCGAGGGAGAGGCCCGCGGCGGCGGCCTCCGGGTCGGTGAAGACGACCTGGGGAACGGCGGTGTGGTCGGCGGTCGCGGAGTGGGCACCCCAGGGGTCGGTCTCCAGGAGCGGGACACCGGCCGCACGGGCGGCGATGGCGGCGCCGGCGATACGGGCCTGGTACTTGCCCTGGTGGGTGAGCAGGGCGCGGTGGTTGACGTCGCCGACCCCGTACAGCCATTCGCTGCCCGTGACGCGGCAGCTGTCGTCGACCTCCAGCCAGGAACCGGGCGTCAGGCCGACCGTCTCCAGACCGAGGTCGTCGGTGCGCGGGGCGCGTCCGGTGGCGAAGAGGATCTCGTCGGCCTCGATGCGGTCGCCGGTGGACGTGGTGACCACGACCGTCGTGCCGTCCCGTGTCACCGACTCGACCGAGGCACCCGTACGCACGTCGGCGCCCGACTCCGTGAGCGCCTCGGCGACCAGTTCCCCGGCGAACGGCTCCATGCGGGGCAGCAGGCCCTTGCCGCGGACGAGGATCGTGACCTGGGAGCCGAGGGCCTGCCAGGCGGTGGCCATCTCCACACCGACGACCCCGCCGCCGACGACCACGAGGCGGCCCGGCACGGTCTGCGCGCTGGTGGCCTCGCGGCTGGTCCAGGGCTTGACCCCGGCGATTCCCGGCAGGTCGGGCAGCATGGCGCGGGAGCCGGTACTGACGGCCACCGCGTGCCGGGCCGTCAGTACGTGCCGCTCTCCGCCGGGGCCCTCGACCGTGACCCGGCGTGGCCCGTCGAGCCGTCCGTGCCCGCGGTAGAGGTCGACTCCGACGCCTTCGAGCCATTGGACCTGGCCGTCGTCCTTCCAGTTCGAGGTGTAGTAGTCGCGGTGGGCGAGGACCGCCGCCGCGTCGAGGGGGCCTTGCACGGCCTGCCGCAGGCCGGGCACCTTGCGAGCGTCCGCGCGGGCGATCACCGGGCGCAGCAGTGCCTTGCTGGGCATGCAGGCCCAGTACGAGCACTCGCCACCGACCAGCTCACTCTCCACGATCGCGGTGGAGAGGCCTGCCGCCCGGGCGCGGTCGGCGACGTTCTCCCCCACCGGCCCGGCCCCCAGCACCACGACGTCGTACACGTTGGTCTCCGTTTCCGTCATGGGGCCAGTCTGGTCGTTGGTGTGGGTCGTGGCCACACGGGTACGTGCGCGGAATACGCGGAATACACCGCTGATCGGCACCGTTGTGCAGAGCGGCCACGCACCGAACCCAGGAAGAGGGAATCAACGTCATGAGCAGCACCGTGGAGCTCACCAAGGAGAACTTCGACCAGACGGTCACGGACAACGGATTCGTCCTGATCGATTTCTGGGCGTCCTGGTGCGGCCCGTGCCGGCAGTTCGCGCCGGTCTACGAGAAGGCGGCCGAGGCCAATTCCGACCTGGTTTTCGCGAAGGTGGACACGGAGGCGCAGCCGGAGCTTGCTGCCGCCTTCAACATCCAGTCGATTCCGACACTGATGATCATCCGTGACCAGGTGGCGGTCTTCGCCCAGCCGGGTGCGCTGCCCGAAGCCGCGCTGGAGGATGTCATCGGTCAGGCCCGGAAGCTGGACATGGACGAGGTCCACAAGTCCGTCGCCGAGGAACAGGCGAAGAGCTGAGAAGGGCCGGTCAGCGGCCGTCGGCCCGGTCAGCAGTCTTCCGGCCCGGCGGCCGCCGTCGTCGTGGTCGTCGGATACGGCGACGGCCGCGAGGGGAACTCCCGTGTGATTCGCGTGATTCGCGGCCCGTCAGCTCGATTCAGCTCGGTCAGCTCGATTCTCGGTGCACGACCTTCGCTCCCAGCGCGTCGTGTGCCTCGGGCGGCGCGGTGGGTTCGCGCACCGCGCGGTCCACCAGTTCGGCCAGCTCCTGCCCGGAGGGGAGCTCGATGTGGACCGTGCTCAGCCGTGGACGCAGCAGCCGGCCGAGCATCAGGTTGTCGGCGCCCACGACAGCCGTCTCGTCGGGTATGCCGACGCCCTCGTCCTGCAGGGCGCGCATCAGCAGCATCGCGAACTCGTCGTTGTAGGCGAACACGGCGTCCAGGCCGAGGGACCGCCAGCGCCCCGCGAGGTCGGCCGCGGCCTTCTCATCGTAGGCGAGCGGCACCTCGGTCACCGTCGCGTCCGTGCCGGACAGGGCCTGCCGTACGCCTTCGAGCCGGGGTCTGGAGAAGATCTTCAGGCCGGGGTCCTCGGGCACCACGACACCGACGCGGCGGTAGCCCCTGGCCAACAGGTGCGCGCCGACGCTCCGGCCGGCTCCGTGGTGGTCCATGAGCAGCGCGTGTGCGCCCTCGACGCGTTCGGGACCCAGGGTGACGACGGCCCGGGCGCCGGAACGCTTGAGCACGGACACTCCCCGCGGACCGAGTCCGCCGCCGGGCACCAGCACGGCGACCGGTCGCAGCTCGGCCCAGGCGCGGGCCGCCTCGTCGCCCTGGAGGCCGAGGCCGCCGTACTGCACGACGGTGTACTCAAGTCGGCTGAGCGCCCGCTGGAGTTCACTGAAGAACTGGCTGTAGAGCGGGCCGACGGGCACGTCCGGGGCGGGCATCAGGACCATGCGGCTGTGCCCGGCGCGCAGGCTGCGCGCCGCGGCGTGCGGCACGTACCCGAGCTCCTCGGCCGCCTCGTGGACGCGGCGGCGGGTGGGCTCGCTGATCCGTACGGCTCGGGTGTTGTTGAGGACATAGGAGACGGTCGCGCGCGACACACCCGCCAGGCGGGCCACATCGGCACTCGTCGGCACGGAGTGCTGCGCGGGCGACGGAGGGGCGGATGTTTTCGGTATCTGCACCATGAGGTACGGCATCCTCGCAGAAGCCGGAGGCGGGCCCGGGGCCGGGGGGCGCCGTGGGCGTAGGACGTCCGGCGCTGTCGGCCCACGGCCGGTACCGCCCAAGTCGCCTTCCTACTGCGGCAGTTCCGTACGCGTCACGCGTGCGACCAGGTCGGTCCAGCCCGCTTCCAGGCGCCTGAGCGGCATCCCGCACTCCTTGGTCAGGTAGTGGACCAGAGCGGGGTCGAGGTAGCCCATCAGGACCTGGGCGAGGAGAGCGACGTCGCTGCCCGGCACCGCCTGCCGCAGCAGCAGGGTGACGTGACTGGTGAGTAACCGCTGGGGCGGGAAGGAGAAGCGGCGGGCCGGCTCCGGCTGGGCCGCCAGCTGCAGGTCCAACTGGTCGACCGCCTGGCGCAGGACGGCGTACCCGAACGCGCTCAGCCGCTCGACCGGCGGCGCACCGGGGCCCAGCGGCGGCGGACCACTGAGGAGGGCGGCCTGGAGCTGCTTGGCGGAGTGGTCCAGCAGGGCCGTCAGCAGGCCGGTGCGGTCACCGAAGCGGCGGAAGACGGTTCCTTTGCCGACCGAGGCCGCGGCAGCCACCGCCTCCATCGTGACGCCGGCCGCGCCGTGCTCCGCGATCAGGCGCGCGGCCGCCTCCAGCAGCCGGGCGCGGTTGCGCGCCGCGTCAGCGCGCAGGCAGGGCTCGTCCGCCCCGGTGGTGAGTTCCATAAAGACAGGCTCACCGGCCGGTTCCTGGGGCTTGGGGAAAGGCGTCAGGGAGGCGGACATGAAGACAGCTTAGCGCCAGGGAAGAAAACTGGACCAGGGTCCGTTTCGCTGATAGAACTGTAAACGGACCTCGGTCCGGATTGTGTCGGCAGTGTTTCGCCCCCCTTGGAGTTCCTCATGTCTGTTCGCATCCTCGCGCTCGTCGGCAGCCTTCGCGCCGGCTCCCACAACCGCCAGCTCGCCGAGGCCGCCGTCAAGCTCGCCCCCGAGGGCGCGGAGGTCGACCTGTTCGAGGGCCTGGCCGAGATCCCCTTCTACAACGAGGACATCGACGTCGAGGGCGACGTCCCGGCCGCCGCCGCCCGGCTGCGCGAGGCCGCGGCCGGCGCCGACGCCGTGCTGCTCTTCTCGCCCGAGTACAACGGCACCATCCCCGCCGTCCTGAAGAACGCCATCGACTGGCTGTCCCGCCCGTTCGGCGCGAGCGGCCTGAAGGACAAGCCCCTCGCCGTGGTCGGCACCGCCTACGGCCAGTTCGGCGGAGTGTGGGCGCAGGACGAGGCCCGCAAGTCCGCGGGGATCGCCGGCGCCAGGGTTCTTGACGACATCAAGCTCTCCATCCCCGGCTCGGTCGTCCGCTTCGCCGAGACGCACCCCGGCGACGACGCCGAGGTCGCCGCCCAGCTCAGCGAGGTCATCGGCCGGATCCACGGTGAGGCCACGGCGCCCGTCGCCGCCTGACCACGACACGTTCCGCGGCCGCGGCGACACACCGCGCGTCGCACGTCGCACGTCGCATGCACCTCAGGGGCCGGAGCCGAGAGCTCCGGCCCACTCAGGCCCACACTCCGGTCCTCTACGGACGGGGAAGTCGCTCTTCCCGTACCGCATGGGGCATCCAGAGGTTACCGTTCGGTAGACATCGTGCTTCCGGAGGTGGCCCGTATGACTCCCGTGACTCCCGACCGCGCCGCGGGGCTCGCGGAGCGCGCCCGTGCCCTCGCCGCGGGGGCGGTGTCCTCGCGGACGCTCGTCGAGCAGGCCCTCGCCGGGATCGAGGCCACGCAGAGCACGCTGAACGCCTTCCGGCTGGTGCGCGCCGAAGCGGCACTCGCCGAGGCCGACGCCGCGGACCGGGAACTGGCGGCGGGCGGCCACCGGCCGTTGCTCGGGGTGCCGGTGGCGGTCAAGGACGACATGGAGGTGGCGGGCCAGCCGACGGCCTTCGGCTGCTGCGGCCGGTTCCCGCCGGCGGCCGAGGACGCCGAGGCGGTACGCCGGCTGCGGGCGGCCGGCGCCGTGATCGTCGGCAAGACCAACACCTGCGAGCTGGGACAGTGGCCCTTCACCGAGGGCCCGGCCTTCGGCGAGACCCGCAACCCGTGGAACACCGGGCACACACCGGGCGGCTCGTCCGGCGGCTCGGCGGCCGCCGTCGCGGCGGGCCTGGTTCCCGCCGCACTGGGCTCGGACGGCGCGGGCTCGGTGCGTATCCCGGCGTCCTGGACCCATCTGATCGGTATCAAGCCACAGCGCGGCCGTGTCTCGACCTGGCCACGCCCGGAGTCCTTCCACGGCATCACGGTCAACGGCACGCTGGCCCGTACGGTCGAGGACGCCGCGCTGCTCCTGGACGCGGCGAGTGGCAACCACGAACACGATCTGCACCGCCCGCCCGCGCTCCGCGTGTCGGACGCGGTGGGCCGGGAGCCGGGGCGGCTGCGGATCGCGCTGTCGCTGAAACCGCCGTTCACGGCGCTGCCCGCGCGGCTGCGCCCCGACGTACGGGCACGGGTCGTCGCCCTCGCGGAGCGGCTGGCCGCGCTCGGCCACGAGGTCGAGGAGGCCGACCCGCCGTACGGACAGATCGGGCTGGCCTTCGTACCGCGCGCCACCGCCGGCATCGCCGAGCGAGTACGTGAAGCGCCGCATCCCGGTCTGCTCGACCGACGCACCCGTGAGGCGGCCCGGCTCGGGCGGCTGCTCGGCGGCGCCCCGCTCCGGGCCGCCCGGCGCGCCGAGGCACGGCTGCACCGGCGGATCGGCGCGCTCTTCGCGACGTACGACGTGATCCTGGCGCCGACGACGGCCGCTCCGCCGCCGCGGATCGGCGCCCTGCACGGTCTGAGCGGCTTCGGCACCGACCGGGCCATGATCGCCGCGTGTCCGTACGCGTGGCCGTGGAACGTGCTGGGCTGGCCCGGGGTGAACGTGCCCGCGGGGTTCGTCGACGGCTCACTGCCCGTGGGCGCGCAGCTCCTCGGTCCCGCGAACAGCGAGCCGCTCCTCGTCTCGCTCGCCGCACAACTGGAGGCGGACCAGCGGTGGTACGAGCAGTGGCCGGCCGGGGAACCGGACGGCGAATCGGCCGGCGCGACGACTGGCGAATCGGACGGCGCCGTAACGGAGTTCGGTCCGCCCGCGGGCCCGTAGTCTTGGGGCCATGGACGACGCGTCGATGGTGGGGCTCATGGGGCGGGTCACCGGCACGGTGGGCCCCGGGCTCGTCGGCGAGGTGATCGTCCGGGTCCGTGGGGGCGCCGAGCACTTCCTCGCCTACCCCGCCACCTCGAAGGACCGAATCGAGTCGGGCACGGTGGTGATGGTGGTGGAGTACCTGCCGCCGCGGACGGTGTACGTGTCGGCCGCGTACGACATCTGAACCCGCCGGGGCGTCCGCCCAACCCGCCGGGGCGTTCGCTGAACTCGCCGGGACGTCCGCGCCATGTGTGCGTGTCCTGTGTGTCAAGGATGTACCAAGGACACACAGCCGTCTGTACCCGCGCGCCCGCGCGGGCGCACACTCCCTTCGTTCGGTGCCGACAGGGCACCCTGCAACAGGGGGCGAATGCCGATGATTGTCGGCGTCGTAGCGGGGGCCGTGGTCCTCGCGCTCATTTTCATCGTGGTGGTCTTCAAGCTCATGTGGCGGGTCGCGGAGCCCAACGAAGCGCTGGTCATCTCCGGTTCGAAGCACCGCACCGAAGGCCTTGAGGAAGGCATGGGCTTCCGTATCGTCACCGGGCGCGGCACGCTCGTGACGCCGGGCGTCCAGGCGGTGCGCAAACTCTCGCTCGACCTCAACGAGACCGAGCTGTCCGTGGACTGCGTGACCCACCAGGGCATTCCGCTCAAGGTACGGGGCGTGGTCATCTTCAAGGTGGGCGACGACTTCGTGTCGATCGCCAACGCGGCCCGCCGCTTCCTCGACCAGCAGAAGCTGATGTCGGAGCGGGTGCACAACGTGTTCGCCGGTCATCTGCGGTCCATCGTCGGCGGGTTGACCGTCGAGGACATGATCCGCGACCGCGACAAGCTCACCGGGCAGACACGGGCCGCGTGCGGTACGGAGATGGAGAAGCTGGGGCTGATCGTCGACTCGCTGCAGATCCACGAGATCGAGGATCCGACGGGCTACATCAAGAACCTGGCCATGCCGCACGCGGCGGCCGTCCAGCGGGACGCCCGGATCGCGCAGGCCGAGGCCAACCGGCTGGCCACCGAGGCCGAACAGCAGGCCGCCGCGCGGATGTCGGAGGCCACCCGCGACAGCGAGATCCTGCAGGCCGGGTACCAGGCCGAGCGCGACAAGGCCTCCGCGAACTCGCGACAGGCCGGCCCGCTCGCCGACGCGGGCTCCCGGCAGCAGGTCGTGGTCCAGGAGACGCGCGTCGCCGAGCTGGAGGCGCACCGGCGTGAGCAGCAGCTCCAGGCGGACGTCCGCAAGCCGGCGGACGCGAAGGCCTACGAGAAGCGCACCCTGGCCGAGGCGGAGCGCGATGTGCGGATCTCCGCCGCGCAGGCCAAGGCACAGGAGACGGAACTGGCGGCCGCGGCCGAGGCGACCCGGGTCAAGACGGCCGCGGCCGCGGAGGCCGAGGCGACGAAGGCGCGCGGCGCCGCCGCCGCGACGGCGACCAGGGCCACGGGTGAGGCGGAGGCCGCCGCGGCTCAGGCCAAGGGGCTCGCGATCGCGGAGTCGACGCGGGCCAAGGGGCTCGCGGAGGCGGAGGCCATCGCGGCGCGGGCCGCCGCGCTGGCCGAGAACCAGGAGGCCGTTGTCGCGCAGCAACTCGCGGAGAACTGGCCGGAGATCGTCAGGGCCGGCGCGGGGGCGTTCGGCAACGTGGAGCACATGGTGCTGCTGAACGGCGCCGAGGGGATGTCCGACATGTTCACCAAGGCGCTCACCATGGGCGGGACGGGGCTCGGGCTGGCGCGGCAGTTGCTCGCGTCCATGAACCAGAACGGGCATGCCGGCAAGGACGGTCCGCCCGTCAACGGGTTCCCTGCGGGGACTCCCGCTTCGCAGAAGGTGCCGGTGGAGGGCGAGTCGTAGGACCGGTACCGCAGCGGACGACAGCGGTTGCCCGCGCCCCTCGTCAGAAGGGGCGCGGGCTCCTGCTCGAAAAGGGCGCGGGTTAACGTGAGCCCCGTGACTGCCTTTGCCGAGCGAGATGTCCCTGGGCGCTTCGGGCCCTCCGCCACCACCGAGGCCGACCCCCGCAGGGTGGGTCGGGTGCGGACCGAGTACTCGCCCGCGCACGACGGAGACCCGGACCCGGGCGAGATCGTGTGGACCTGGGTGCCCTACGAGGAGAACGACGGGCGGGGCAAGGACCGCCCGCTGCTGGTCGTCGCCCGGGAGGCGGCCGGTACGTTCCTGGCCGTGCAGTTGTCCAGCAAGCAGCACGTCGGTGACCGGGAGTGGGTACCGATCGGGAGTGGTCCGTGGGACCGGTCGGGGCGCGACTCGTGGGTGGACGTGGACCGGGTGCTGCGGCTGCACGAGCAGGGGATGCGCCGGGAGGCGTGCGCGCTGGACCGGATGCGGTTCAACTCGGTGGTGCACCGGCTGCGGGAGCGCTACGGCTGGCGCTGATCACCCGATCGGTGTAAGGGCCCGGTGTGCCCGGCGTAAGGACCCGGTGGGTCCGGTGGGTCCGGTGGGTCCGGTGGTGGTCGTATCGCGTCTCTTCCGGGCTGCGCGACGCTTCCAGCCCGCTCTCGCCCACGACCTCGAAGAACGTGTCTGCGGAGCCGACGGGACGCGGTGTCTCTACGGGGCCCGCCCGTACATCCGCGCGCCCTCGCGGGCGGCGGCCACCGCCGCGGCGATCGACACCGCGCGCCCGTCGGACGCGCGGTACGAACCCGCCGCGACGATCTCCTCCGTCTGCCGCGCGGTCGCGCGCAGCCGGGCACTCATGGCGCCACCCCTGTAGGTGCCATGACCGCGTCCCGCGCGACCTCCCCCCCGACGCCCCCGTCGCACCCCCCGCCGTGCCCATGAACGCATGGTGAGCGATCCTGGTACGGCGCCGCAACAGAGTTTCCCGGTCCCAAAAGCGCCGATACGCACCCTTGTGCGAACCGGCGCGAGGGTCTTGGGTAGGACGAACGACCGTCGGCCCGGCCCATCCGAAGCCGGGCCGGTGGCATGAATGGAATCTCAGGAGGATCCCGACATGTCCGATTCGGTGAGTGACTGTACGGAGCCATACCGCTCCGTCGTCACCGAGGACGAAGCGGAGGCACTGGTCCGCGGTATCTGCTTCAAGACCGGACCGCCCCGTCTCCTCGGTGTGGAACTCGAATGGTTCATCCACGAGCCGCGCTCCCCGCGGCTCCCCGTACCACCGACACGACTCGAAGCGGCCTACGCCGCAGTGCGGGTCCTGCCCCTGAATTCGGCGCTCACCGTCGAACCGGGCGGCCAGCTGGAGCTCAGCTCCGCACCCGCCGCGTCTCTCATGGAGTGCATCGGGTCCGTCTCCGCCGACCTCGACGCCGTACGCGCGGTACTGCGTGAGGCGGGCCTCGCCCTCAGCGGAGTGGGCCAGGAACCCTGGAACGAACCCACCCGTTTCCTCCATGAGCCGCGCTATGACGCCATGGAGGCATGCCTCGACCGTACGGGCCCCGAGGGCCGCGCCATGATGTGTTCCTCCGCCTCCGTCCAGGTCTGCCTGGACGCCGGGTACGAGGAGCCGGGCCCGCTCGGTCTCGGGCGGCGCTGGTGGCTGGCCCACCACCTGGGCGCGGTGCTGGTGGGCGCGTTCGCCCACTCCCCGATGGCCCAGGGGCGCCCCACGGGCTGGCGCTCCACCCGGCAGTCCCTGTGGGCCGCGATGGATCCGGGCCGCACGAGCGCTCCGTCCCTCGACGGTGATCCGCGGGCGGCGTGGGCGCGGCATGTCCTGGACGCGCCGGTGATGTGCGTACGGGCGCCCAGCGGCCCCTGGGACGTGCCGGAGGGGCTGAGTTTCCGTGCGTGGACCCGGTCCGACACACCGCCCGGACCGGAGGACCTCACCTACCACCAGACGACCCTGTTCCCGCCCGTGCGCCCGCGCGGCCATCTGGAGTTGCGCATGATCGACGCGCAGCCGGGCGACGACGGCTGGATCGTGCCCCTCGCCGTGACGGCGGCGCTGTTCGACGACCCGGAGGCCGCCGAGACCGCCTACCGGACGGTGAAACCGCTCGCCGAACGGGCCGGCTCACTGCCCGCCCCGTGCAACCCGCTGTGGACGACCGCCGCCCGCTCGGGCCTCGCCGACCCCGAGCTGCGGGAGGCGGCCGTCACCTGTTTCGCGGCCGCCGCCGACGCGCTGCCCCGGATCGGCGCGAGCGCCGAGGTACGGAAAGCGGTCGCGGACTTCACCGACCGCTATGTGGCCAGGGGCCGCTGCCCCGCCGACGACCTGCTCGACCGCGCCGCCGACACCGGTCATCCGCACCACGGCTCACTTCACGACACCCTCCAGAACACAGAACACAGAACAGAACACGGCACAGAACAGGGCTCAGAACGCCTGCTCAACGGGAAGGACATACGCCGATGACCGACCCCGGTACCGGCACCTCGCTCGACGACCCGGAGACCCTCAGGAAGCGCGCGCTGGCCGCGCTCCTCACGGCCCGTGAGCGCACCGCACTCCTGACCTCCTGCGTCGAGGACCCCGAACTGACCGCCCAGCACTCGCCGTTGATGTCCCCACTGGTGTGGGACCTCGCACACATCGGCAATCAGGAAGAGCTGTGGCTGCTGCGGACGGTCGCGGGCCGTGACGCGATGCGGCCCGACATCGACGGCCTGTACGACGCGTTCGAGCACCCGCGCGCCGAGCGGCCCTCACTGCCCCTGCTGCCGCCCGCCGAGGCCCGCGACTACGCCGCCGAGGTACGCGGGCGGGCGCTCGACATCCTGGAGAGCACCGCGTTCCAGGGACGTGGCGACCGGCTGACCGAGGCCGGCTTCGCCTTCGGCATGATCGCCCAGCACGAACAGCAGCACGACGAGACCATGCTGATCACCCATCAGCTCCGCAGGGGCCCGGTGGCCCTGACGGCTCCGGACCCGGTGCCCGCGCACGCGTTCACCGGGCCCTCCGAAGTGCTGGTGCCGGGCGGCCCGTTCACGATGGGCACGTCCACCGAGCCGTGGGCGCTGGACAACGAACGGCCCGCACACGCGCGTCTGGTGCCACCGTTCCACATCGACACCACCCCGGTGACGAACGAGGCGTACCAGGCGTTCATCGCGGACGGCGGCTACACCGACCAGCGCTGGTGGACACCGGACGGCTGGTCCCACATCCGGGCGCATTCCATCGAGGCGCCGCTGTTCTGGCGCCGCGACGGCGGGCAGTGGCTGCGACGGCACTTCGGCGCCACCGAGGTCGTACCGCCGAACGAACCGGTTGTGCACGTCAGTTGGTACGAGGCCGACGCGTACGCACGCTGGGCCGGCCGGCGGCTGCCCAGCGAGCCCGAGTGGGAGAAGGCCGCCCGCCACGACCCGGAGACCGGCCGCTCGACGCGCTACCCGTGGGGCGACGCCGACCCCACGCCCGAGCAGGCCAACCTCGGCCAGCGCCATCTGCGCCCGGCACCGGCGGGCAGCTATCCGGAGGGCCAGTCGCCGCTCGGTGTACGGCAGTTGATCGGTGATGTGTGGGAGTGGACGTCCAGCGACCTCCTCCCCTACCCGGGCTTCAGCGCCTTCCCGTACAGGGAGTACTCGGAGGTGTTCTTCGGGTCGGAGCACAAGGTGCTGCGCGGCGGCTCGTTCGCGGTGGACGCGGTGGCCTGCCGGGGAACGTTCCGCAACTGGGACTACCCGGTCCGGCGGCAGATCTTCGCCGGGTTCCGTACCGCTCGGGACGCCCACCCGGACGACGCCTGATGTGCCGTCACCTGGCCTACCTGGGCCCCGAGGAGCCGCTGGGACGGCTCCTCGTGGACCCGGCACACAGCCTGTACCGCCAGTCGTGGGCACCTAGACGCCAACGCTACGGGACCGTCAACGCCGATGGTTTCGGCGTCGGCTGGTACGCCGAAGGGGACCCGGTGCCCGCGCGGTACCGGCGCACCGGGCCGGTCTGGGGCGACCCGTCCTTCGCCGACCTGACCCGGGTGGTGCGCTCGGGCGCGCTGCTCGCCGCGGTGCGCGACGCGACCCTGGCAGGCGCGGACGGGGAGGCCGCGGCGGCGCCGTTCGCGGCGGGTACCTGGCTCTTCAGCCACAACGGCGCGATCGCCGGCTGGCCGCGCTCCCTGGCCCCGCTCGCCCGGACGCTGCCCGCCGCGGATCTGCTGTCGATGGAGGCGCGCTGCGACTCGGCGCTCGTCTGGGCGCTGGTCCTGAACCGGCTGCGCGGCGGTGACGAGGAGGGCCAGGCCCTCGCCGACACGGTCCTCGACATCGCGGCGGCGGCCCCCGGCTCACGCCTCAACCTCCTGCTCACCAACGGCGAGGTGATCGCCGCCACCGCCTGGGGCGACACGCTCTGGTACCTGACCGAGCCCGGCCGGCGCACCGTCGTCGCGTCCGAGCCGTACGACGACGATCCGCACTGGCAGGAGGTGCCGGACCGCACGCTGCTCGCCGCGAGCCGCACGGACGTCCTGCTCACCCCGCTCAAGGACATCGACGAACACCTGGCATCCGTGCCAAGCAAGGAGCCCCGTACGTGAGTCCGTTCCTGGTCACCCGCACCCTGCCCGAGGACGCCACGGGGGCCGCGCTGCGCGCCGACGTCCTGCACGGCCTGACCCGCACACCGAAGACGCTCCCGCCCAAGTGGTTCTACGACGCGCTCGGCACCGACCTCGTGAAGGACAAGTCGGCCCTTGTCTCGGCCTACGACGACGCGGCCGGGGTGACGGCCGCGCTATGTGGGTCGTTCATCCTGTCCGTTGTCCGCTCCGCAAGGCCCACCCGTGTGCCCAAGCCCAGGCAGAGAAGCCGGATCAGTGAGGGTAGAACTCGGCCTGCTTCCCGGTCCCGTCGGTCACCCGGGGCGCCCAACGGCCCGGTGATGGGGAGGGTGCCCGGTACTGCCGGCGTTGCGCGCTCGACAAGGAAACTGCGATCCCGGCACTCCGCCGATGTGGCGTCGACCGAAGAGAGGCACGCATGACCGACAACCGGGCCTATGGCTACACCGACACCCTCGACGCCGGGCACTACGCCAAGGCACTGCGCGCCGACATCAGCGACAGTCTGACCCACACCCCGAAGTCCACGGCGCCCACGTGGTTCTACGACGCCCGGGGCAGCGAGCTCTTCGAGGAGATCACCCAGCTGCCGGAGTACCCCTTGTGGCGAGCCGAACTGGGATTGCTCCAACTCCATGCCCAGGACATCGCCGTGCGGACCGGAGCCCGCAGCCTTGTCGAGCTCGGGTCCGGGAGCTCAACGAAGTCCAAGCTGATCATCGAGGCACTGGATCCGGTCGGCCTGCACTACGTCCCTGTCGACGTCAGTGCGGACGCGCTCCATCAGGCCAGCGCCCAACTCGTCCAGGACTACCCGGAGATCCGCCTGCACGCCCTCCGCGCCGACTTCACGGCTCCCCTCGTCCTGCCGACGCTGCCCGAGAACGGCCCACGACTCATCGCCTTCCTCGGCAGCACGCTAGGGAATTTCCGGCGACCCGCCCGTGGCCCGTTCCTCCGCAGGCTCCGAGACATCATACGTCCCGAGGACTTCCTTCTGGTCGGCGCCGACCTGGTCAAGACCGAGCAGGAAATGACTGCCGCCTACGATGACGCTCAAGGCGTCACGGCTGCGTTCGACAAAAACCTGTTGCACGTCTTGAACCGCGAACTGAACGCCGACTTCGACCCGGACGCCTTCGATCACGTATCGGTGTGGAACAGCGCGGAAAGCCACATCGAAATGAGGCTGCGCAGCCGAGTCGAACAGCTCGTCAAGGTTCGAGGCCTTGACCTGGCAGTGCAGTTCGCGCGCGGAGAAGAATGGGTTACCGAGCGGAGTGCAAAGTTCACCCAGGGCGGACTCCAGGAAGAAATGACTGAAGCGGGTCTCCGTACGAATCAGCTCTGGGCAGACACCAACGCCGGCTTTGCACTCATTCTCGCCACCGCTCGCTGAACAAGCTGGTGCACGATTCTCTATGAGTCCAGATCGCTGCTCTGCTGACGGGACAGCAGAGCAGCGACGGCTGGTGAGCGACGCGTGCTCGCGACCCCAACTTCAACAGTCACATCGACCGGCAGGACCCTGCCGTTCGGTGGCTGATGATCGACGCATGGCGCAGTGAGCGTTTTCAGCGTTGCCGCTCCAGGGTGAGGACGGCCGCGGCGATTGACGACATTCGATTCGGGCTGCACCGCCCTCTCTGCCAACGTAGGTCGAGCCAGGCGTACTGGATGATTCATTGAGTCGAGGGCGGAGAAGGAGCAGTGTCCACGGTGGCCGGCATCAATGACCACGGGACCCCGGATCCGCAGGTGTAACCCCGTTCGACCGGTCAGCGCCGGTACTCGGCGGCATACAAGGCGAGGATCCTGGCCGAGCACGAAGGGCTCGACAAGCGGGGCTAGGGTGCCTTGCTGCGGCGCGAGGGCCTGCACTCGTCACTGATCACGAATTGGCGCCAACAGCGGGACAAGGGCGCCGAAGCGGCGCTGGCCGCCCCGGCGGGTCGGCCGAAAGCAGATCCGCGGACCAAGAGATCGCCCGGCTCAAGGCCGAAAACGCCAGGCTGGATGCCGAGTTGGGTAGGGCCCGCACCGTGATCGATGTGCCGGGAAAACTCTCCGCGCTGCTCGACCAGATCGCCACGGACAGCGCCACGACGAACAACGGCGAGAACACCTCATTACCAAACCGTATCGCGCGGCCCGCGGTTTATAACGGCGAATAGCCATTCACAACCCCTTGATTTGGAGCGACCCGGAGGGCGACCCGGAGAGCATCTCGCGCCTCCCTCGTCGGTGCAGACCAAGGCATGGGTCGTGACGGACGACTCGTCGTAAGAAATGCACGGCACCGACAAATAACCACGCGTGACGACCTACTTGCGGAAACAGTTCACCGATGGGCCGGATTCACCGACAGAGGGCTTTGTTCCCACTAGTACATTTCATTGTGAACCGGGAATACCTATTACCCATGCATTCCCAGATCGGAAAGGTTGCATTCCGTAGGACGGAAGGCGGCCGGCCTTTGTGCCAGCGGGCCGCCGGACGCGAGATGTCAGACGCCGAACTCGTGCTCCCGCGTCTCCGGCAACGCCAGCAGGCTCAGCAGGCAGAGGCCGCCGGCTTAGAAGCCGAGGACCAGCGGGGATTCCCACTGGCTGTTCAGCCAGGTGGGGACCGACGGAGCGAAGCCACCGCCGAGGGTGTTGGCGAGGATGAAGGCGGCGGAGGCGCCGGTGTAGCGCAGCCGGGCCGGGAACAGTTCCGGGAGGAAGGCCGCCACCGGGGAGAACATCAGCGCGAGGAACATCCGGCCGACCGTGTAGGCGGCGGTGATCACCAGCCCGTTGCGTGAACTCAGCGAGGCGCACATGGACACCGCCCACACCACGCTGCCGACGGCGCCGGCCGGCATCAGCGGGCGGCGCAGCAGGGAGACGACCAGGGCCTGTCTTCGGCCCAGCCGGTCACCGATCGTGCCGAACGGGATGACGCCGAGGGGACGGGAGAGGAAGGCCACGGCGAAGGTGAGGAACGCGGCCATGGAGGAGAGGAACGCGTTGTCGGCGCCTCAGCCTTCACTGCCCGCGGTGGGGACACGTTCAATGTAGGTAATTCTGGCATGGGGGTCACTTCGGAATCCTGAACAGGAAGGAGAGTCACCCTGATCGTCGAAATTCAATTTCGACAGGCGGCCCATTCACAGGCGGGGGCAGAACGCCCCAACGCGCATAGAGCGCACGAACAGTACGCCCAGGCGCAGTCAACCCCAAGGAACCTATCAATCCGCTGTCAATAATAATGCCCCACACCGTATAAATATTTACCAGGGGTTACGTCTTGCCAACAGGCGGTCACGCGAGAATGCTCATGAACGCTTAACTTGAACGTTCTACAACCATCGATTTTCGGACACGGAGAAATCACAATTACCCATGCTGAAAACCGGCAAGCAATTACGCTTGAGAAGACTTTCGCTCGCGGGTGACGACCGGCACCTGTTCGTCCCCCTCGACCACAGCGTCTCGGACGGTCCGATCGTCCCCGCCGACAAATGGGACGACCTGCTGCGGGCACTCGTGGCCGGCGGGGCCGACGGCATCATCGTCCACAAGGGACGCGCCCGCTCCTTCGCGCCGGACATCCTGAAGAGCTGCGCGCTGGTGGTGCATCTGAGCGCCAGCACCTCCTGCTCCGCCGACGTCAACGCCAAGGTGCTGGTCTCCGACGTCGAGGAGGCGCTGACGCTCGGCGCGGACGCGGTCAGCGTCCATGTGAACATCGGCTCCGACACCGAGGCGCAGCAACTGGCCGACCTGGGGGCGGTGGCCCGCTCCTGCGACGCGTGGGGCATGCCCCTGATCGCGATGGTGTACCCGCGCGGACCCCGGATCGAGGATCCGCGCGATCCAGGTCTCCTCGCCCACCTGGCCAACGTCGCCGCGGACCTGGGCGCCGACATGGTGAAGACCTCCGTCGCCCTGCCGATCGAGCGCATGGCCGAGGTGGTGGCGAACAGTCCCATCCCCGTCCTCGCGGCCGGCGGTCCACCCGACGGCTCCGACCTCGTCGAATACGGCGCCGCCGTGATGGCCACCGGCTGCCGGGGGCTGGCCGTCGGCCGCCGGATCTTCTCCTCCCCCACGCCCGCCGCACTGGTGTCCCGCCTCTCGGCGGTCGTGCACGGCGGTGGCGGCGGCAGCAACGGCAGCAACGGCAGCAACACTGACGGCATGCGCATGGCTAATTACTCGACGATCGTGGCAGGAGTGGCATGAGGTTCGCATGGATCGACCTGCGTGAGGTCCCCCGTCCGCAGCTCCAGGCGGTGGTGGACGCGGCAATCCACGCCCGGATGGCGGGTGTTGTGGCGGCCGACGCCGAGTTGCTCGGGACCCTGCCCCCGACGGTCACCCGGGTACTGGTCCCGGGAGGCCCGACTCCGACACCGGCCGCCATGAAGAAGCCCGGCGACAAGGAGGGGAAGGAGACCAAGGCTCCCGACAAGGAAGCCAAGTCCCCCTCCGGGAGCGCCGGTTCCCCGTCCGGCACCGTATTCGACGTGCTCCTGCGGAAGTTCGGCACCCAGGACGAGCTGGACGCCCTCGCCGGAGCCCACCGCGCCGGTGGCACGCCGGTCTCCGGTTTCATCGACGTACGGGACGACCGCACCCTCCAACTGTCGTGCGCGGGCGCCATGGTGCTGCCGTACACGGTCATCCACTTCGCCGACCCGACCAAGATCCCGCTGGAGATCGTGCTCGCCGCGGCCGATTCCGCCGAGGGCAAGCTCGTGACGGTCGTCGACGGCCTGGAGGAGGCGGCCATCGTCTTCGACGTGCTGGAGCGCGGCTCGGACGGCATCCTCTTCACGCCCCGCAGCGCCGACGAGGTGTTCGCGCTGGCCCGGCTGCTGGAGGCGACGACGCCCCAGCTGGAGCTGTCCACACTCACCGTGGAGAGCATCCGGCACGTCGGACTCGGCGACCGGGTCTGCGTGGACACCTGCTCGCACTTCGAGGAGGACGAGGGCATCCTCGTCGGCTCCTACTCCTCCGGGTTCGTGCTGTGCTGCAGTGAAACCCACCCCCTGCCCTACATGCCGACCCGCCCGTTCCGGGTCAACGCGGGCGCCCTGCACTCGTACACGCTCGGCCCCGACAACCGCACCCAATACCTCAGCGAGGTCGGCTCGGGCAGCGCGCTGCTCGCGGTCGGCGCCGACGGGCGCACCCGGCGGGTCGTCGTCGGGCGGGCGAAACTCGAATCCCGGCCGCTGCTGGAGATCCGTACCCACGCCGAGGACGGCCGGCTGGTCAGCCTGACCGTGCAGGACGACTGGCACGTACGGGTCCTCGGCCCGGGCGGGAAGGTCCTCAACGTCACCGAGTTGCAGACAGGCGACGAGTTGCTCGGCTATCTGGCCGCCAACAAGCGCCATGTGGGCCTGCCCATCGGCGAGTTCTGCAAGGAGATCTGAGGTTCGATGGGCGAACTCGACTCAGACCTCGCCATGCTGGTGGGGCGGCTGTTCGACGCGCGCGACGACCGGCTTCCTTATCTGACGCACGGGCAGGAGACGGTCACCCGCGGCGAGTTGCGGGAACGGGTGAGCAAGCAGGCCGCCGTCTTCGCCGGGTACGGCATCGGGCCGGGCTCCACCGTGAGCCTGCGGACTCCGCCCAGTTTCACGCAGGTCGAGGTGCTGCTCGCCCTGTGGCAGCTCGGCGCGCAGGTGATGCTCTTCGACTTCCGGCTCAAACCGCCCGAGGTCGCGGCGCTCTGTGTACCCTGCCGACCGCAGTTCATGGTCAGCGCCGGTTCCAACGTCCGGGCCACGTTCGGTTTCCGGTCCGAGCACGAGGTCGTCACCGAGCGGCGCAGAACCGGCCTCCCCGCCACCACCGGGCACCGCCTCGTCCAGTTCAGCTCGGGCTCCACGGGACGGCCGAAAGTCATCGGCAGGACCGCCCGGTCGCTCGCCACGGAGGTCGACCGGTTCGCCGGGGTCCCCGGCATGCCGGCCGAGGGCGACCGGCTGCTGCTGCTCAGTTCGACGGCCCACAGCTTCGGTCTGATCGGCGGTCTGCTGCACTCCCTCGCCGCCGGTGTCTCCGTCGTCTTCGCGCCCCGCGTCTCCGCCCGCGACATCCTGCGGAGCGCGCTGGAGCACCGGATCACCGCCCTGTTCGGCGTGCCGACGCACTTCGAACTGCTCGCCGCCGCCACCGATCCCCCGGCGCTGCCCGACCTGCGGGTCGCGGTGTCGGGCGGCGAGATCATGCCCCCGCGGATCGCGGCCCGGTTCGCACAGCAGTACGGCGTCGGGGTCGGGGAGGCGTACGGGACAACGGAGACCGGCATCGTCGCCATCGACGTCGGCGGCACGCTGGGCCCCTCGGTCGGCCGGGCGGCGCCGGGAGTGTCGGTCCGCGTCGCGCGGGGTGAACTGGATGTCGCCCTCACCGAGTCGCCGTACCTCTTCGACTCGGGCGGTACCCAGTACTCCGACGGCTGGCTCCACACCCGGGACCGGGCCGCGCTGGACGCCACCGGCGCGGTACTGGTGCAAGGGCGCGCCGATTCCCTCATCGTCATCGGCGGCCTCAAGGTGGACCTCACCGAGGTGGAGAACGTACTCCGCGAGCACCCGGCCGTCGAACAGGCGGTCCTGGTCCACGAGGACGTGACCGAGGCGTACGTCGCGGTCACGGCCGACGTTGAACGCCCCTCCGCCGAGGAGCTGTTGCGGTGGTGCAGGGACCGGCTGGCCGACTACAAGGTGCCCCGCGTCATCCGGCTGCTGGACGCGCTGCCGCGTACGTCCAACGGGAAGTTGGTGCGGGAGGTGGCGACGTTGCGCTCCGCCGGGTAAGGCGGGCGCTTCCGGTTGTTGTTCGTGTACAGGCCGTGTGTGGCTGGTCGCGCTCACGCGGCGGAGCCGCAGATGTCACAGCCCCGCGCCCCTGACCGGGCGCTCATTCCCCCCTGGAGACAGTGATCATGAGTACGTCGACCCTGGAAGACGAGATCCGCGAGTTCGTCCTGGCCTCGGTCATCGACGAGATGAACATCCTGCTGAGCCGCGACGGCATCACGGACGACAGCCCGGTGACCGTCGGCGGGCTGGATGTCGACTCCCTGAGCCTGATCGAACTGACGCTGCGCCTGGAGTCGCGGTTCGGCGTCGAGATCCCCGACAGCGACATCGAACCCCTGGCCACCCTGACCCTCGGCGGGCTCGTCGCCGAGGTCGTCCGACGCGGTGCGAAGGCATGAGTACGAGCACGGGCGCCACCGGAACGGGTGCCGGCACCGACATCACCACCGACTCCGTACGGGAGCTCCTGTCGGACCGCAAGGTCTTCCCCGGGCTGCCCGACGACCTCGCGGAGGACGCCGAACTCGTTCTGGACTCCCTCGGGTTGGTGTGGCTGCTGCATGTGGTGGAGGAGCGGTACGGCCTGATCGTCGAGCCCACCGACGAGGACATCGCCGGACTGACCTCGCTCCGCCGGCTCACCGGATACCTGCGTACTGCCCAGAAGGGGGGCGCCCGGGATGACACGTGAAGTGACGGTGACCGGATACGGGGTACGGACCGCGTTCGGCGGGGGCGCGGAAGCTCTGCGGCGCGGGGTGTTCGCGGGGGTGCCGGCGTTCGCGCCCACGACGCGGTTCGACACGGGGCCGTACCGGACCGCGGTGGCGGCCGCCGCGCCCGACGGTGCGGACGGTGGCGACGCGGTCGAGGGGTGGGTGCTGCGGGATGCGCTTCGGCGGTGTGGTGACGAGGCACTGGACATGGCTGGGTTGGGCGCCGGTGCGGAGGCGGCCGTGCTGTTGGGGGTGGCCGGGGATCACCGGAGCGTTACCCGGTATTGGCGGGGGGCCAGGGATTCCGTTCCGAGCGAGTTGTCGTACGTAGGCCGCGGGTCCGCTGTAGCTGGTCGCGCCCACGCGGCGGAGCCGCAAACGTCACAGCCCCGCGTCCCTGTCGGGGCGCTGTCCGCACCGGAATTGAACAGTTTCGCCGATGCCGTGCCCGCTCAGCTTGCCGAGTTGCTGGCCGAAGGGCTCGGGTTGGCCGGGACCCGGCTTGCCTTCACCAATGCCTGTGTGGCGTCCGCTGCCGCGATCATTCATGCCTGTCGGCTGATCTCCTCCGGGCGGATCGACGTCGCCGTCTGTGCGGGCGGGTATCTGGTCGAGGAGGAGACCTTCGGCAAGTTCGACTCCGGGCGGGCGTTGTCGCGGGACGGCATGGTGCGGCCGTTCAGTGCCGATCGCAGCGGGCTGTTGCTGGGCGACGGAGTGGGGGTCGTCGTACTGGAGTCCGCCGAGCACGCCCGGCGCCGCGGTGCCCGTCCGCTGGCGAGCGTGGTGGGCTGGGGCGCCGCCACGGATGCGTACCACATCGCTCAGCCGCACCCGCAGGGCGCAGGGCTGGCGGCCGCGGTGCGACAGGCGCTCCGGCATGCCGGGGACCCGGACGGGACCGCCGTCGGCTACGTCAACGCCCACGGCACGGGCACCAAGTACAACGACGCGGCCGAGACGCGCGGGCTTCGGGACGCCTTCCCGGAGCGGGCCGAGTCGATACCGGTCAGCTCCACCAAGAGCACCACCGGCCATCTCCTGGAAGCGGCGGGCGTGGTGGAGTTCGTGATCACGATGCTGGCCCTGACGGACGGCGCGCTACCGCCGACCGCCGGGTTCACCCGGCCGGACCCGGAGTGCAGCCTCGACTGCGTACCGAACCGGCCGCGCGCGGTCGACCTGCGCCGGGCCCTCACCATCAACGCCGCCTTCGGCGGCGCCAACACCGCACTCGTCCTGGAGCGGCCGTGAGGACCGGGAAGACGGAACTCCGCTCGCCCCTCGGCATCCTCGCGACCGCCACCGCCGCCCACGGCACCGGGCGGGACGACGACATACCGCTGCCGAGGCCGTCCGGATTCGTGGAGTCGTCCTTCAGTCCGCTGGCCTACGAGGTCAGCAGGCTGTGTCTGACCGAGCGGCCCGGCGACGGCTCACGTACCGCCGTGGCGCTGGCCAGTCTGATGGGTGACACCATCACCGCGGATCTGGCCAGCCGGCGCATGGTTTCCGGGCAGGTCCACAACCCGATGCTGTTCATGCAGGCCACCCCCAACTCCATATTGGGGTATGTGAGCCGGGAGTTCGGCATCACCGGGCAGATGTTCAGCCTCTCCACCCTCGACGACCCGGTGGCCGAACTGCTGGCCATGGCGGATCTGCTGCTGGAGGACCCGGGACTCGACCGGGTCCTGGTGCTGGCAGTGGAGCTGAGCGGCGGCGGGAGAAGCGAGAAGGGCGCTCCCGGGGGGAGGGTGGCTGCCGCGTACCGCGAACTGACCGCCGACACCGGCCGCCCGGTCCCGCCCCCGCCCCACTCCGCGATCGCCGGCCTGGCCGCGGCGGTGCTGCTCGGCCGTCCCGGCGCCGAGACGCCGGTGTCGGTCCGGTCGACGGAACCGTACGGCGAGGCCCCGCACGCCGACGACACCGGGACGGCCTCACCTCCCGGGAGCATCCAGGGCCTGTTCGAGCTGGCCGCCGCCCACCGGCGGCTGCTGAGGGACGGCGGCAGCCACCTGTTGGTAGCTGACCCGGCCGCCGGGGGCCGCCCCGCCGCGTTCACCCTCACCACGCACACCAGCGCCCTCACGACCGTGCTGACGAACGCGCGGCCCGCAAGGAACGAGACGGAGAACCATGCTGATCAGTAGGCAGGAGCGGGGACGGATCTGCGCCGACACCGAACTCGGCGCCGGCAATGTCCTGCACCGTCTGAAGGCGTACGACCGCCGGCCCGACGAACCCGTGCTGTGGACGGACGGCACCTGGCAGGCGCCGGACGGCAGCCGACCCGACGTGCTCACACTCGGGCAACTGCACGAGGCCGTCGAGACCTACGCGGGCTGGTACGCCGCCCATGGCGTCAAGCCCCGCGACCCCGTCGCCGTACACACCTACTCCAGCACCGAGTTCGCGGTGAACTTCCTGGCGCTGACGGCCCTCGGCGCCATCCCGTCGTTCGTCAACGGCAATCTGCGACCGGAGATCGCCGCCGAGTACGTACGCGGACAGGGCGCGGTGGGTGCCTTCACGGACCAGGAGCACCACCCTGTGCTGTCGGCGTCGGCACTCGGCTTCCGCGTGACCGCCGCCGACATCCGGCCGGGCCACCGCGAGCTGCTGCCGCAGACCTATCCGTACCGGCATCACCCCTCCGATCCGGTGATCATCTCCCACTCCTCCGGCACCACCGGGATGCCCAAGGGCGTGCCGCACACCCACCGAACGCTGATGTACGCACAGTTGCACCGGCTGCGCTACTCCACCGGGGCCGACATGGAGCGCACGCTCGTGGGGCTGCCGGGCGCGCACAACGCCGCGGTGGCGACGCTGCTGTACTGCCTGCTGCTGCGCGCGGACATCAAGCTGCTCTCCAGCCAGCGCGGCACGGACGTCCTGGACGCCATCGAGGACTTCCGGCCGAGCACCGTGCTGGCCTTCGCCGGGACCTTCGGCGAAATGGCGGCGGAGGACCTGACGGATCGCGACCTGTCCAGCGTGCAACTTTGGTTCAACACCGGCGACGCGGCTCACGAGGCGCACATCCGGGCCCTGGTACAGCACGGGAGCCATGTGTGGATCGGCAGGGATCTGCACCGTGCCCGGGTGGAGGGCTCGGTCTTCGTGGACGGGCTCGGGTCGTCGGAGGCCGGCTACTCGGTCTTCCACAACCGGCACACCAAGGACACCTCCGCGTACTCACGCTGCGTCGGCAAGCCGATCAGCTTCGCCGAGGCCGCCGTACTCGCCGAGGACGGCACCCCGCTGCCACCCGGGGAAATCGGCCGCCTCGGGCTGAAGTCGCCGACACTCACCCCCGGGTACTGGAACGACTCGCTGACGTTCCACCGATCGCGGTTGGGCGGCTACTGGCTCACCGGAGACCTCGCCCACCAGGACGAGGAGGGAAACTTCTACCACCTCGATCGGGCGCCGGACGCCGTCCGGACCCGGAACGGGATCCTGTTCAGCACGCGCACCGAGGAGCTGCTGCTGCGCGAGCTGCCCGAGCTCGCGGACTGCACCGTCGTCGGGGTCGCCCCGGAAGGCGTACGGGCGGACTGGGACGGCGACGGAGAAGCCGAGGCGTACGCGCTGCTCCAACTCGCGCACGACGACAGCGGTAGCGATGACGCCGCCGCTGATGACAACGCCGTCAGCGGCGACGACCGGGCGTGGACGGACCGGGTCAACGCGGCCCTGGCCGGCGCGGGATTCCCCCCGGTGACCCGGGCCCTGCGGATGAAGCCCGACGACGTGGCCAAGGGCGCCACCGGCAAGGTCCTGAAACGAGTGATGCGCGACCGGTTCGCCGCCGATCAGGCCGGCCTGGCCGCCAAGGAGCGCGCATGAGCACGAGTCCGGGCACGGGCACGGCGGCCGACGACGGGGTCAACCACCGCGCCCGGGCGGGGGAGGCCTACCGTCTGTGGTGGCAGCACGACGCGAACTGGTACCAGGGGGTGGCGAGCCGGTTCGGGCAGGAGGCTGCGAACGAGCTCAACGCCGAGGCCCTGCGCAAGATCGCGACGCACGTCGGACAGCGCGTCGGCCGCCTGTCGGGCCCGCTTCCCGCAACCGGCGACACCCACAAGGACCTGGAGGAACTGCGCCGCCGGTACGACGACTGCGGCGACCGGATGTTCCCGCCGGAACTGCGCAACGCCTCCACCGAGGTCGAGGAAGCGACCGATGACGAGGGTCTGATCGTCCTGACGCTCCGCCGGAGCTTCGCCGTCACCATGGTGCGAATGGCGGGCTCACTGGACGGCTACCGGTGCCCGTGCACCGACATCCACGCGGGCTGGTCCGAGGGTCTCGGCGTCACTCTGACGGAGAACCGCGCCGAAGCCTGCCTGCGCGACGGCGACAAGGCATGCCGCCTGCTGATGCGCGTACGCACCCCCCTTACTCATACTCACGACGATACGAAGGACTGAACGCCGTGCGGATACTTGTCGCAGGATCCACCGGAGTGGTCGGCCACCCCCTGGTGGGCGCGCTGCGGGCGCGGGGCCACCAGGTGAGCGCGCTGGTACGGGAGGACTCCCGGGCCCGCGCTCCGGAAGCGGACGCGATCCTGGTCGCCGACGTCCTCGACCGGGAAGCGCTGCTGGCCGCCGTGTCGGAGGCACGCCCTGAGGTGGTCGTCCATCAGTTGACGGCGCTGCGACTGATGGGCGACGACCCCGCGGGGGCCTTCGCCCAGACAGCGCGACTGCGCACCGAGGGCACCGCCAACCTGGTCGCGGCGGCCCTCACGGCCGGTGCCCGGCGGCTGGTCGCGCAGTCCATCGCCTTCGCCTCCGCGCCGACCGCAGACACGCTCGTCGACGAGGACGTACCGCTGTACGTGGACGCCCCGGACCCCGGCTGGGCGGCCACCGTACAGGCGGTTGCCGAGCTGGAGGCACAAGTACTGGGCGCCGCACCGGAGTTGAGCGGCGCGGTGCTACGGTACGGGACGCTGTACGGCCCCGGCACCATGTACGCCCGTACTGGCGGCGGGACCGCGCAATTCGTACTGGCGGGGAAGTTCCCGCTGCCCGAGGGAGGGGCCGGGGTCACCTCGTTCCTGCATGTGGAGGACGCCGTGGGGGCGGCGGTGGCGGCCGTGGAGTCGGAGGCCACCGGCGCCTTCCACATCACGGACGACGAACCGGCCCCCGCCGCCCAGTGGTTGCCCCACTACGCCCGGGCGCTGGATGCTCCGCCGCCACCCGCGATCCCCGCGGAGATGGCACCCCGGCTGCTCGGCTGGTTCATGGCCCACCAGCTCACCGCGGCGGCCGGCGCATCGAACGCCCGGGCGCGTACGGAACTCGACTGGAAGCCGCTGCGGCCGAGCTGGCGCGACGGGCTGGGCCAGGAATGACCGAACCCGAACCCGGGTCCGGAGTCAGAGCCGGAGCCGGACCTGAACCAAGCCATTCGGGTGACACCCGCGATGCCGTCGTCGTGTGCGTGGTCGGCGCCGGTCCGCGCGGGCTGTCGGTCCTGGAGCGGCTCTGCGCCAACGCGGGCGAGGCCGGCCGGCCGGTCGTGGTCCACCTCGTCGACCCGTACCCGCCGGGCCCGGGCGCCGTGTGGCGCACCGACCAGCCGCCCGAGCTGCTGATGAACACGGTCGCCTCCCAGGTGACCCTGTTCACCGACGACAGCGTGCCATGCGCGGGCCCGTCGGGACCGGGCCCGAGCCTGTACGAGTGGGCGCGCACCCTGGAACCCGGGGTGTACCCGCTCCGGGTCCTGGCGGAGGCCCGCCGCCTCGGCCCGGACACCTACCCGACCCGCGCCTTCCACGGCCACTACCTGACGTGGGTCTTGCGGCACCTGTTACGCACCGCACCGCCCGAGGTCGCGGTCCACACGCACCGGACGACGACGATCGCGCTGGCGGACGACGATCGGTCCCCGGACGGCCACCAGACAGTGACCCTGGCGGACGGCGACCGGCTCACGGGCCTCGATGCGGTCGTACTGGCGCTGGGGCACGGGCAGTTGACCCCGAGCCCGGAGGAACAAGCACTGCACTCCTTCGCCGCCCGCCACACCGCAGACGCCGGCGCCGGCGTGTCCTACGTGTGCCCCGCCAACCCGGCCGACGCCGACCTGAGCGGAATCCGCCCCGGCACCCCGGTCGCCCTGCGCGGACTCGGGCTGAACTTCTTCGACCAGTTGGCCCTGCTCACCGAGGGCCGAGGCGGCACGTTCAAGCAGGGCGACCAGGACGGCCAGGGCGCCGGGCTCGTGTACATCCCGAGCGGCAACGAGCCGGTGCTGTACGCCGGTTCGCGGCGCGGAATTCCGTACCACGCACGCGGCGAGAACGAGAAGGGCGCGCTGGGCCGCCACCACCCCCGGTTCCTGACCCCGGAGGTCATCGCGGGACTGCGGCGACGGCCGGTCGGCTTCCGTGCAGACATCTGGCCGCTGATCGACCGCGAGGTCCGGACCGTCTACTACGAGGCGTGGCTCCGGGCCGCCCAGGGCCCTTGGGCGGCGGCGGAGTTCGTACAGTCCTGCTTCGCGGGCCGCGACGACGAGTCGGTCCTCCTCGACCGGTACGACGTACCGCCGGACGAGCGCTGGGACTGGCAGCGCGTTGAACGCCCGTACGGTGAACGGCACTTCACCGACCGCGCCGACTTCCGGCACTGGCTCCTCGCATACCTGCGGCAGGACGTCGCCGCCGCCCGTCTCGGCAATGTGAACGGGCCGCTGAAGGCAGCACTGGACGCGTTGCGGGACCTGCGCAACGAGGTCCGGCTGGTGGTCGATCACGGAGGGGTGTCCGGTGAGTCGTACCGGGCCGAACTGGACGGCTGGTACACGCCGTTGAACGCGTTCACCTCGATCGGCCCGCCCGCGTTCCGGATCGAGCAGCTGATCGCGCTGATCGAGGCGGAGGTGCTGCATGTGGTCGGTCCGGGGATGCGGGTGTGTCCGACGGACGGTGACGGCGGTCTCCCGGGGCCCGGTTTCCTCGTGGACGCGGAGGGCGTGTCTCAGCCGCCGGTGCTGGTGAGGACGCTTGTCGAGGCGCGGCTGCCCGACATCGACCTGCGGCGCAGCGCCGATCCGCTGCTGCGGGGGCTGCTGGCGGAGGGCGGGTGCGTCCCGTACCGGCCGGGCGGCCACGAGACGGGCGGGATGGCGGTGAGCGACGGCGCGCCCCGACTACTGGACAAGTCGGGGCGAGCGCATCCTCGCCGGTTCGCGTTCGGGGTGCCGACGGAGGGGGTTCGCTGGGTGACGGCGGTAGGCATCAGACCAGGCGTGGGCTCGGTGACACTGGAGGACTCGGACGCGATAGCGCGGGCGGTACTGGGACTGGGAGATGGAGTGAGTAGGCGTGAACTGCCGCTGTTTCCAAGGCAGTTGATGGCAGGTCAGGTATCCGGCGCAGGGAGTCGATGAGTCGATGAGCATGAACGGCAGGATGGCCCCCGCGTCCGTCGGCACAGACGCGGGGCTGCTCGCACCCACATGGGCGGGCACGCCCGCAGCGGCCGAAGTGACCGACGAGGCCTGGCTCCAGGCCATGCTCGACGCGGAAGTGGCCTTGTCCCAAGCCCAGTTCGAGGTCGGCCTGACACCCGCCGCAGCGCTGGCGTCGATCGCCTCCCAGGCCCACGCGGACCGCCTGGACCTGGTCGCCCTGGCGCACGCGGCCCGAGGCGCCGCCAACCCGGTGGTCGCCCTGGTCGCCGCCTTCACCGAGGTGGTCGCCGCGAAGGACCCGGCCGCCGCCGAGTACGTACACCGGGGTTCGACCAGCCAGGACATCCTGGACTCGGCGGCCATGCTGATCGCCCGCCGCGTACTCAACCTGATCGCCACCGACCTCGAACGCACCGCCACCGCCCTGGCCGCACTGGCGGACACCCACCGCCACACCGTCCTGGCGGCCCGCACTCTGGCCCAGCACGCGGTACCCACGTCCCTCGGCCTGAAGGCGGCGGCCTGGCTCCAGCTCGTCATGGACGCCCTGACCCGAGTACGGGCGGTAGCCAGTGAGCTCCCCGCCCAACTGGGCGGCGCGGCAGGCACGTTGGCCGCGTATCGCGAGTACGCGACCTTGGACGGCGGGGCGGGAAGGTCGGGAAGGTCATCCGCTGGGAGCGAGGGTGGAATCGAGTTGCTGGCCCCCTTCGCGAAGGCCCTCGGGCTGGCGGAGCCGACGCTGCCGTGGCACACCGTACGCACGCCGATCGCCGAACTGGGCGCGGTGCTTCAGCTGGTCACCGGGGCGCTCGGCAAGTTCGCACTGGACGTGCAGACACTGTCCCGTACGGAGATCGGCGAGCTGTCCGAGCCGGCGGCTGCGGGCCGCGGCGCCTCGTCGGCGATGCCGCAGAAGCGCAACCCGGCCCTAGCCACCCTGATCGTGTCGGCAGCCCGCCAAGTCCCCGCCTACGCCCTGGTGTTGGCCCAGAGTCTGCTGGCCGAGGACGAACGCCCCGCCGGGGCCTGGCACGCCGAGTGGCAGCCCTTGCGGGAGGCACTGCGGCTGGCCGGTGGCGCGGCGCACACGGCGGTGGAGCTGGCGGAGGGTCTGATCGTCCACCCGGAACGCATGCTGGCCAACCTCGAACTGACCGGCGGAGCGATCGTCACCGAACGACTGGCGGTCGTACTCGCCCCGATGCTCGGCAAGGCGCACGCGAAGAAGCTGCTGTCGGCCGCCTCGGTCGAGGCGGCCGACACGGGGCGGACGATCGGCGAGGTGCTGTCCGGCCACCCCGAACTGTCGGCCCGTTTCACCCCCGCCGAGCTGTCGGAACTACTCGACCCGGCCCGCTACACGGGCGCGGCCGACGCGCTGGTCGACCGGGCGCTGCGCAGATACGGGGAGCACGGAGACAACGGGGGCGTCCGATGAGCGAAGGCACGATGATTCAGGCAACGCCCCGCTCGGTCCTGGTGACCGGGGGAAACAGGGGGATCGGGCTGGCCATAGCCCGCCGCTTCGTGGCGGCCGGGGACCTGGTCACGGTGACCTACCGCAGCGCGGCACCGCCCAGCGACGAGGGCTTTCTTTCCGTGCGCTGCGATGTGACGGACAGTCAGCAGGTGGACCAGGCCTTCAAGGGGGCCGAGTCGGCCCACGGTCCGGTCAGCGTCCTGGTCGCCAACGCGGGCACCACCCAGGACCGGCTGCTGGTACGGATGAGCGAGGCGGACTTCACCTCCGTCATCGACACCAACCTCGCCGGAGCCTTCCGCGTCGCCCAGCGCGCGGTGCGCGGAATGCTCCGGGAACGCCACGGCCGTATCGTGCTGATCTCCTCCACATCGGCACTGCACGGCGCCGCCGGGCAGACCAACTACGCGGCGGCGAAGGCTGGGCTGGTCGGCTTCGCACGGTCGCTGACCCGCGAACTCGGCCCCCGGGACATCACCTGCAACGTGGTGGCTCCCGGCCTGACCGAGACGGACATGACCCGTGCGCTCACCGAGGAGCAGCGCCAAGAGCTGCTGCGGCAGACCCCGGCCGGACGGCCGGCCCACCCCGACGAGGTCGCCGACGCGGTGGCGTTCCTGGCCGGTGCCGGTTATGTACGCGGCGCCGTGATCCCGGTCGACGGAGGCGCCGGAATGGGGCACTAAGAGCTGCCCTGACGGCATAAAACAGAACAACGTCACAAAGTTGCACGATTGATCCTATTGGAAGTGAAGTCGTGAACCCGATCACCACGTTGCGCCCATCCGCCACCACCGTGGAGCGGTACCGCAAGGAGGACCTCTGGCGCGCCGGCAGCATCCTGGACGACCTGGCGCGATGGCATGCCGAGACTCCCGACGCCCCCGCCCTTCTCGTGTCGGAGGGCGGCCGGGGCCTCCTGCAGCTGAGCTACGCGCAGTACGCCGAGTATGTGGACCGCTTCGCCGGCGCGTTGCACGCGCTGGGGGTGCGCAGCGGTCAGGTCGTCGCGATGCAGTTGCCGAACCGCTGGCAGGTCGGACCGCTGCTACTGGCCTGCGCCCGGATCGGGGCCGTCGCCGCGCCGATCATGTGCGCGTTCCGCCCCCGTGAGCTGGAGCGGATGCTCCGCCGGCTGGATGCCGTCGTCTGCGTGACCATCGATCGGTGGGACAACTTCGAGCACGCCGCGGCGCTGGCCGAGATGGCACCCCGGCTGCCCGCACTGCGCCACCGTGTGGTGCTCGGCGAGCCACCCGCAGACGAGCACGACGGGGACTACGGGGACGACGGGGAACTCGACTTCCGCGAGTACTTCGAGCACACAGAGCACGGCACCCTGCCGGATCCGTCCGTCGTGGACCCGGACCGGGTCTCCTTGGTGCTGTTCACCTCCGGTACCTCCGGCGAGCCGAAGGCTGTGCTGCACACCCTCAACACCTCGTACGCCTGGTACGCCCCCCTCGCGACCGCCGACGGCATCGGCCCCGACAGCCGCGTCTACTCACCGAACGCGGCGACGCACATCGTCGGCCTCACCATGGGGATCTTCATGCCGCTGCACCGCGGGGCCTGCGCGGTCATGACGGACCTCTGGGAGCCGGAGGCCGTCATACCCTTCCTGGCCCAGGCCCACGTCAGCTGGATGGTCATCGTCCCAGTCTTCCTCTCCACGCTGATCGACGCGATGGAACGCACGTCGCTACGACTGCCCACCGTGCGGCTCATCCGGGCAGGAGGCACCACGGTCCCGCAGCCGCTGTTCAGACGGGTGACCGAGACCTTCGGAATCCCGCTGGATGTGGGCTGGGGCATGACTGAGGGCGCCAACACCTTCACCCGCCACGGAGAACACCCGGACCTGGCCGACCTCACCGTCGGGCGCTGCGCCCCGGGCCACGAGATCGACCTGCGGGCCGACCACCCGGTCAGCGACGACCGACCCGGACGTCTCTTCGTCCGCAGCCCTTCGCTGTGCCTGGCCACCTGGGGCCGGGACGACGGTCGACTGACCGTGCTCGCCGAGCGCAACGACGGCTGGTACGACACCGGTGACCTCGCGGCACCGGACGGCCACGGCGGCATCCGGCTGCACGGCCGGGCCGAAGACCGGATCGGCATCATCATGATCCCGGTCAGTGACGTCGAGTCGGCACTGCTGGACCACCCCGACGTACGGGATGTCGCCCTGGTCGGCTACCCGGACGGCCACGGCGGCGAGCTCGCCTGCGCGGTCGTCGTACCGGGGGAGCGGACGCCCACCCTGGAGGGCCTGCGCGACTGGCTCGGCGGGCTCGGCATGAGCGAATGGTGCCAGCCATCCCGCCTGGAACTCCTGCCCGAACTGTCGCGCAACCAGACCGGCAAGGTGCAGAAGAACCTGCTCCGGGAACGGCTTCAGCTCCACTCGGCCGACTAAGCGGTTCGGGTCGCCCGGGAGAATCACCCGGGCGACCCGACTACCTACCAGTCCCTGTTCCGACCCTACGTGGGTCCGAGTCCGTCAGACTCGGGGCATCCCGGCGCCACTCGGCGGGCATCGGCGGCTACGACGTCAGGCGGGCCGTGGTGATGAAGAAGGTCGCCGTCGCGGTGAAGGCGTTCCGGCGGGAGAGATCACTCAGGTCGTCCTTCCACCGTGCCGCCGCCTCCTCGCTGACGGTGCCTTGGGCGAGAGCCGCCGTTAGGGCCGGCTCCAGTACCACGTCGAACGCGGACGCGTGGTCGTTCAGGGCCGCCATGACGGGAACGATCTCGATGCCGGTGAATCCGGCGTCGGCGAGGTGGGAGGCGCTGTGGGTGCCGGCGTGGGGATTCGGGACGGCTGAGCAGAACGCGTCCTTGACCGCGTCGGTCGTCTCCGGGAACCGCGAACTCACCACCATCGACGCGAGATCGGGGTCCGCGAGAACGATTGTCCCGCCCGGCCTCAGCACCCTGCGGGCCTCGGACAGTACCTCGGCGGGAGTGCCGAAGTGGAGGAAGGTCCGCTCGGACCGGTACCACGACAGTTCACCGTCCTCGAACGGCAGCTCGAAGGCGCTGCCCCTGACGACGCTGCAGTGCGGGAACCTGGCCAGGGCCGCGTCGACCATGGCCTGGCTGCTGTCGACCCCCACGGCGTCCTTCCCGAGCCGTACGAGATCCGCGACGGCGCGGCCGGCGCCACACCCGATGTCCGCTCCCTTGCCCTCGGAGGCCTCCAGGGCGCGGTAGGTGACCTCCCGCACAGCGCGGCCGCTCTCGCTCTCCTCCATCTTCTGCAGATAGGCGATGAAGTCCTCGGGGACGTCGGACGAGTCGACGTCATGGAAGCATGCGGCAAGGCTTTCGGCGGTGCGTGGTCCTGTGGTGTCCACGTGCAGCTGTCTCCCGTCAGGGGGTGCCTGATGCTTCAGTTCGGGTGGCGCTTGTCGATGAGCCAACTCAACGTAATGGTACGGGAGTTGACGGTGAGGCGGGAGCGCTGGACCCATTGAGGTGTTCTCGGCAACGTGGCGGTTGCGGTGCGTGATCACGCCTTGGGCGGCGGGGTGGTGACCTGGCGTCAGACAGGGGTGAAGCCCCTGGTAGGAACAAGTCTGCGAAGATCACGTTCCGTACACACCAGAGGCTCCACGTGGCGTCCAGTGTCACCTGTACCGCCGTGCTCGATGTCCGCAGGGCGACCGCCGAGCATCTCGCGACACTGTTGCGCGGACACCGCGAACTGCTCGACACCCGCAAGGGCACCCGCCCGAGTCCATGTGCCTCGGGCCCAGGTGCCCCAGGTCCATGTTCCTCGGGCCCACATCTCGCGGTCCCCCGCCTCGTGGGGCACCGTGGATTGACGCGTGGCACACGGGCCACGGCGGAGAGGAGCAACCCGCATGTCCGACCACACCTACCGGGTCACCGAGATCGTCGGGACCTCGCACGAGGGCATCGACCAGGCGATCCGCAACGGGGTCAGCCGGGCCTCGCAGACCTTGCGCAACCTCGACTGGTTCGAGGTCACCCAGGTCCGCGGGCAGATCGAGAACGGGCAGGTCCAGCACTACCAGGTCGGCCTGAAGGTCGGCTTCCGCCTGGAGGACTCGGCCTGACGACGGCCCTGGCCCGCACTTCGGACGGACCGGCCGGCCCCTCCCGCGTTCGCGCGTTCGGGAGGGGCCGGTGGCTCGTCAGGTCCGCCCGTCCCGCTCCTGCGCCACCTTCAGCGCCGCCGACGCGGCGGCCCAGCGTGCCCGTACGACGGTGAACCCGGCTCGTTCGGCGTCCTCGCAGACCAGCTCGTCGTCGTCCACGAGCACCCTGATCTCGCGGTCCCGGGCCAGCCCGCGGAGGATCTCCAGCTTGGTGCGCCGGGCGGGCCTGCGGTCGTCGTTGCGCCGCATCCGGATGCGGCCCTCGGGCAGGCCCTGGGCGGCGATCCAGGTTTCCGTGTCCCGGCGGCAGCGCTCGGGCCGCCCGGTGAGATAGAGGACCTCGCACTCCTGGGCGTACTCCAGGGCCAGCGCCACTCCCTGGGCCAGAGGCGGGTCGTGCGGCGCCGCGGCGAAGAAGGCGTCCCAGTCCCGCGGCCTGCGCTCCAGGAACCGCTGCCGGTGCGCGCTGTCGGCGAGCGTCCCGTCGAGGTCGAAGACGGCGAGGGGCCTGCGCGCGTCCGATCCGGGGCGCGGCCTGCTGTTGTTCGTCACAGCGCCCACCCTAGGACGCCGTTTTCCGCACCGTCACAGCAGTAGGCGCAGGCGTTCCCGGCAGCAGGCGCAGGCGTTCACGACGCGGTGGCATCCCGCCACAGGGTCCACGCGAGTCCGAGCCCGGCGAGGGCGATCGCGACCCGAAGCGGGGCCTCGGGCAGTCGCCGCACCACCGCGGGTCCCATCCACGCGCCCACGAAGCAGCCCAGACCGAGTGTGACGGCCGCGTTCCAGTCGACCGGGGCGAGAAAGGCGTAGGCGAGGGCCGCGGTGATGTTGGCCGCGCCGGTGGCTATGTTCTTGACCGCGTTGGTCACGGGCAGCGGCTCCGTCGCGGACAGGGAGAGCACGGCGAGCATCAGGACACCCGCCGCGGCGCCGAAGTAACCGCCGTACAGACCGACCAGCAGCACGGCACAGGCCAACGGGAGTCTCGGCACGGAGGCCGTTTCGGGCCTGAACCTCGCGGTCAGCCGTCGCAGAGGCTCACGAGTCAGGATCAGCACCGAGCCCAGGGCCACGAGCCACGGTACGACCAGCTCGAACGTCGACGACGGTGTGCCGAGGAGCAGGGCCGCGCCGATCGCCCCGCCCAGGGCCGCCGTGACCCCCAGCCGGATGAGCCGTCCGCGCTGCCCGCGCAGTTCGGCCCGGGACCCCACCGCGCCGCCCACGGTGTTGGAGAAGAGCGCCACGGTGTTGGTGACGTTGGCCGCCACGGGCGGAAGGCCCGCCGCCAGGAGTGCGGGGTAGCTGAACAGCGAGGCCAGACCGGCGATCGAACCGGCGAGTCCGGAGGCGACGCCGGCCGCCAGGAGCAGAAGTACGGCGCCGGGGCCCGACTGCCCGGCGATCAGCTCGCTCACGTGACCCTCTCGTCTCCCACAGGTCGCACCTGGACCTGGGCGCCCCATGCGTCAGCGTTCCATATTAGAGACACCATCTGCATACGCAGACAGCAGGGGCCGGACGGCAGGGTCGGACCGCCGGGCCGGACGGCAGGGGTCAGGACGCCTCAGCCTCCGACTCCGAACGGCGCGAGAGGAACGCCGGGCGGCATGTTGTACGGCGTGACCACCTGGATCGCCGAGGGCAGGAAGGGCCCTTCGTCGGGAAGGGCCTGGTGGGCGCGCATGATCGTCTGGCAGGCGCGGCGCATGTCCTGGCGCAGGTCGTGATGGAGCACGGCGGACAGACGGCGTTCGCGCAGGAACCCGGTGTTGTCGTGGTCCAGGTCGTGGGCGATGAACACCGCGCACTCCCGCCCGAGGGTGTCGAACGCGTCGAGGGTCGCCGCGTTGCCACCACCGGCCGAGTAGACGGCGACGACCTCCTCGTCCCGCTTGAGGGCGTCCAGCACAAGGTCCCGTTGAGTGGCGTCCAGCCCGTCGCTGTCGGTGACCTCCACCACGGACCGTCCGGGGTGCGCGACACGCATGGCGCTGCGGAAGCCCATCTCCCGCTCCTCCTCACCACGGAAGGAACCCCGGCTGATCGTGGCGAGCACGTTGCCCGGCCGGTCACCGAGCCACTGCCCGACGAGATAGGCGGCGGTGGCGCCCGCCGCCCGGTTGTCGATACCCACGTACGCCATGCGCGCACTGCTCGGCAGGTCGCTCACCAGCGTGACGACAGGGATGCCCGCCGCGACCAGCCGGCTGACGGCGGCGCCGATCTCCGGCAGGTCCGGCGCCTTGAGGATCACCCCCTGCGAGCCACGCTTGGCGATCTTGTCCATGGTCGCGACCAGATCCGAGACGGGACAGGTCTCCCGGAAGTGGAAGCGCGATCGCACCACGGCGGGGTGCAGGGACGGCAGTTCGGCTTCCAGGGCGTCCCGTACGGCGGTGGAGAAGCGGTCCGGCGTCTGCATCACGATGTCGATCATGAACGTGCGTCCACCGATGCGCACCTGGGTCCGCTGACGGTCCAGATCCTTGATCGCCTGGCGCACCTCCATGACGGTGCTCTCCCGTACGCCGCCCCGGTCGTTGAGGACCCGGTCGACCGTGGCCCCGCTCAGACCTGCCTGGCGGGCGATCTCTCTGATCGGATATGGATGTCGCATGGCGGTCCCCGAAAGCAGAATGATGGACTTTTGATGGGCCTCTGCGCATTGTATGACGGGCTCTGGTTCCACAAGACTGGCTGAAAAGCAGACAGGCAAGCAGCTGAGCAGGCACGGCGAAGGGACCGGGATGCCCCCCACGGAGGCGGGAACTCCGACGTGGCTGAGCGAGGAGGACTGCGATCTCGACGCGTTCCGCTCGCTGGTCGAGCAGAGCACCGAGCAGCACGCGTATCCCTCCGCCGAGCGGACCGAGCAGAACGTCCTGGTGTACGCCGGTGACCGGATCCGCGACCTCGCGGCCACTCCTGGGGGACGCCGGGCGGTGCAGGCCGAGCTGGTGCGGGCCCTGCTGGACGGGCCCGGTGTCGTGGTCCTCACGGGCGCGTTCACGGACCCCGGAGTCGTGGACGCGGCCTCCGGTGTCTTCGACGCGCTGATCGAGGAGGAGCGGTCGACCGGAACGGCTCGCGGCGACCACTTCGCCGAGGCCGGCGCCAACGACCGGGTGTGGAACGCCCTGGACAAGATGGCCCTGCGTGCGCCGGAGGTGTTCGCGGACTACTACGCCAACGACATGCTGGCGCTGGTCTCCGAGGCCTGGCTCGGCCCCGCCTACCAGATGACCTCGCAGATCAACGTGGTCAACCCGGGCGGCGCCGCGCAGAGCGCGCACCGCGACTACCACCTCGGCTTCCTCTCCCAGGAGCAGGCCGCCGCCTACCCGGCGCACGTCCACCGCCTCTCCCCCGTCCTGACCCTGCAGGGCGCGGTGGCGCACTGCGACATGCCCGTCGAGTCGGGGCCGACGCTGTTCCTCCCGTACTCACAGAAGTACGAGCCGGGCTATCTGGCCTGGCGACGCCCGGAGTTCGTCGCGTACTTCGACGAGCATCACGTCCAGCTCCCGCTGGAGAAGGGCGACGCGGTGTTCTTCAACCCCGCGCTCCTCCACGCCGCCGGACACAACAGGACGGCGGACGTCAAGCGCATGGCCAATCTGCTCCAGGTCTCCTCGGCCTTCGGCCGCGCCATGGAGACCGTGGACCGGCAGGCCATGGCCGACGCCGTGTTCCCGGTGCTGCTGCGCCGCAAGGAGGAGGGCGCCTCGGAGAGCTGGCTGCGCCACGTGGTCGCCGCCACGGCCGAGGGCTACCCGTTTCCCACCGATCTGGACCTCGACCCGCCGGTCGGCGGTCTCGCTCCGCCCTCCCAGGCCGACACTCTCTGGCAGGCGATCGCCGAGGGCTGGGCTCCGGCCCGGCTCCGCCAGGAACTGCAGGCGGGCGCGGAGCGCCGCCGGAGCTGAAGGAGACACACGCACTCATGGGACTGCTTGAGACCCCGCTGCTCGAAGACCTGGTCGTCCTCGTCAACGGCGGCAGCCAGGGCGTAGGCGCGGGAATCGTCCGGGCGGCCGTACGCGAAGGCGCGACCGTCGTCTTCACGGGACGCCGGGCCGAGGTCGGCGGGAAACTCGCCGCGGACACCGGCGCCCGCTTCGTACGCGCGGACCTGTCGGACGCGGCACAGGCCCGCGACAGCGTGGCCCGGACCGTGGAGGCGCACGGGCGCGTCGACTGCCTGGTCAACGCGGCGGGGCTCACGTCCCGCGGTTCGCTCCTGAACACCACGCCGGAGCTGTTCGACGCGCACATGGCGATCAACGTGCGGGCGCCGTTCTTCGCGATGCAGGGCGCGGTCGCCGACATGACGGCCCGCAAGGCGCCGGGCACCATCGTGAACGTCATCTCGAACTGCGCGCACGGCGGCCCGCCGCATCTGGCGCCGTACTCCACGGCGAAGGCCGGCCTCGTGGGGCTGACCCGCAACGCGGCTCACGCACACCGCTGGGACCGGATCCGGATCAACGGCCTGAACATCGGCTGGACGGACACCGAGGGCGAGGACGCCACCCAGCGTGCTTTCCACGGTGCGGGCGACGACTGGCGGGAGAAGGCCGCCGCGTCCCAGCCGATGGGCAAGCTCGGGCAGGTCGACGAGATCGCCGATTTCGTCGTGTTCCTGCTCTCCGACCGCAGTGGTGTGGTGACCGGCTCGGTCATCGACTGGGACCAGACCGTCTTCGGCGGGCTCGACTGAACCGCCCTCTGGGCTGAAGGAGCAAGATTCGCATGCGTATGGGCATCATGGGGCTGGGCCGGATCGGCGCGTTCCACGCAGAAACCCTGTCCGGACTCGAAGCGGTGGACTCACTGGTGGTCACCGATCCGCTCGCCACGGCGGCCTTGTCCGCGGCGGAGCGGTTCGGGGCCACCGCGGTGGACTCTCCCGAGGCGGTGTTCGCCGCCGGCGTCGACGGAGTCGTGATCGCCGCCGCGACCGACGCGCACCCCGAACTGATCCTCGCCGCCGTCAAGGCGGGCATCCCGGTCTTCTGCGAGAAGCCGGTGGCCCGCGGCGTCGAGGAGAGCCTCGACGTGCTGCGTGCGGTGGAGGCCGGCGGAGTCGAGGTGCACATCGGCTACAACCGGCGCTTCGACGCCGGCTGTGTCGCCGCGCGCCAGGCCGTGGTGAGCGGCGAACTCGGACTGCTGCACACCGTACGGTCCACCACCCTGGACCCGGCGCCGCCGCCCGCCGCGTACGTGGCCGGCTCCGGCGGCATCTTCCGCGACTGCAGTGTGCACGACTTCGACATCGTGCGCTGGGTCACGGGCCGCGAGGTCGTCGAGGTGTACGCGACCGGCGGCAACCGGGGCGCGGACTACATCGCGGCGGCGGGCGACGTCGACACCGCCTCCGCGCTGCTCACGTTCGACGACGGCACGATCGGCGTCATCTCCAACTCCCGGCACAACGCCCGCGGTTACGACGTCCGCCTGGAGGTGCACGGCATGAGGGACAGCATCGCCGTGGGCCTGGAGGACAAGCTGCCGCTGCGGTCCGTCGAGCCGGGAGCCACCTTCCCCGCCGGCGCCCCGCACCACTTCTTCATGGACCGCTTCGCCGCCGCCTACCGCGCCGAACTCACCGCGTTCACCGAGGTCGTGGCGGGCTCCCGCCCCTCCCCCTGCACCGTGGCCGACGCCCTCGAAGCGAGCTGGATCGCCGAGGCCTGCACGCTGTCGCTGCGCGAGCACCGGCCCGTACGACTGGAAGAGGTGCGCACGGACCGCGACCGGCCGGCCACGCTCTGAGAGGGACGGAAGAAATCCGCGGAACGACTGTTGAGACAACAGAGATGAGACACCAGAGAACAGAGAACAGTCCTTCCGGCGGAGAAGCCATGTCGAACCAGCAGGATCACGAACCCCGACAGGATCGGGGCTCTCGTGCGGCGGTGACACGGTTCTCCGTCCTCGACCGCTCGCGCACCCGGGAGGGGCACGGGGACCCCGAGGCGCTGCGCGACACCGTCCGGCTGGCGCGGGAGCTGGAGGGGCTCGGCTACCACCGGATCTGGGTCTCCGAGCACCACGCGGTGCCGGGCGTCGCCGGTTCCGCGCCGACCGTACTGGCCGCCGCGGTCGCCGCAGCGACCAGCTCGATCCGGGTGGGCACGGGCGGGGTGATGCTGCCCAACCACCAGCCCCTGGTGGTGGCCGAGCAGTTCGGTGTCCTGGAGTCCCTGTTCCCGGGGCGTATCGACATGGGGTTGGGCCGCTCCGTCGGGTTCACGGACGGCGTACGGAAGGCGCTGGGCCGGGACAAGGATGTCGCCGACGACTTCGCGGCCCAGCTCGACGAGCTGCTCGGCTGGTTCCGCGGGACGTCCCCGACCGGTGCGCACGCACGCCCCGCCGAGGGCCTGACCGTGCCGCCGTTCGTGCTGGCCATGGGCGAGGGCGCGACGATCGCCGCCCGGGCCGGTCTTCCCATGGTGATCGGCGACCTCAGGAACCGCGAGAAGATGCGCCGCGGCATCGACCACTACCGCGAGACGTTCCGGCCCTCCGCCTGGGCGCCGGAGCCGTACGTGGTCATCTCCGGCACGGTCGCGGTCGCGGAGACACCGGAGGAGGCCCGCCGCCTGCTGCTCCCGGAGGCCTGGTCGATGGCGTACTCCCGTACCCACGGCACGTTTCCGCCCCTGCCGTCCGCCGAGCGCGTGGAAAGCATGACCATGACGGAGAAGGAGCGCGGTTTCTACGAGTCCGGCCTCCTCGGCCACATCGTCGGCACCGAGGAGCAGGTCGCCCACGAACTGGAGACAGTGATCAAGGAGACCGCGGCGGACGAGGTCCTGGTCACGACCAGTACGTATGACCGGGAGGCGCTGTTGGACTCGTTCCGGCGGTTGGCGCGGGTCGCACTGCCGGCCGCGTGAGACAGATCGGGAAGCTCAGGTCCAGTAGGCGGAGCGCCAGATGGTCACCCACTCGCAGCCCGGCGGACCGCGGATGGTCCGCGAGCCGCAGGGAGCGGTCCTCCAACTGGCCGTAGGTGAGGCGCGGGGAACTGCGCGACCGGCCCCCACCGGCCGGCAGCAGGACAACGGCCGAAGGCGGTTTCCGCAGCCGGCGGAGCCCTACCGCTTGGCCGCCTTCCGAGAGGCCCGCAGCCACTCCTTGTTCATCCCCGTGATGGACATCAGCGGAATCCCCTTGGGACAGGCGGTCGCGCACTCACCCGCGAGCGTGCACCCCCCGAACCCCTCCGCGTCCATCTGCTCCACCATGTCCAGCACCCGTGTCTCGCGCTCGGGCGCCCCCTGCGGCAGCACGTTCAGATGGTTCACCTTCGCCGAGGTGAACAGCATCGCTGCGCCGTTCGGACAGGCCGCCACGCACGCCCCGCAGCCGATGCACTCGGCGTTCTCGAAGGCGAAGTCCGCGTCCGGCTTGGGCACCGGCGTGGCGTGCGCCTCCGGCGCGGCACCCGTCGGCGCGGTGACGTATCCGCCGGCCTGGATGATCCGGTCGAAGGCGGTCCGGTCGACCACGAGGTCCTTGACGACGGGGAAGGCGGAGGCGCGCCACGGCTCGATGTCGATCGTGTCGCCGTCCTCGAAGGACCGCATGTGCAGCTGGCAGGTGGTCGTGCGCTCGGGCCCGTGCGCGTCGCCGTTGATGACGAGCGAGCACGCGCCGCAGATGCCCTCGCGGCAGTCGTGGTCGAAGGCGACGGGGTCGTCGCCCTGGAGGGTGAGTTCTTCGTTGAGGGTGTCCAGCATCTCCAGGAAGGACATGTCGGCCGAGATGCCGTCCACTTCGTACGTGGACATCGCTCCGTCGGCGTCGGCGTTCTTCTGCCGCCAGACGCGCAGGGTGAGCTTCATGCGTAGCTCCGCTGGGTGGGGTGGACGTACTCGAAGACGAGGTCTTCCTTGTGCAGGACGGGTGCGTCGCCGGTCTCGGTGAACTCCCAGGCGGCCGCGTAGGAGAACTCCTCGTCCCGGCGGTCCGCCTCGCCGTCCGGGGTCTGGGACTCCTCGCGGAAGTGGCCGCCGCAGGACTCTTCGCGGTGCAGTGCGTCGAGGCACATCAGCTCGGCGAGTTCCAGGTAGTCGATGATCCGGTTGGCCTTCTCCAGCGACTGGTTGAACTCCTCGCCGGTGCCGGGGACCTTGATGCGCCGCCAGAACTCCTCTCGGATCTGCGGGATGCGTTCCAGGGCCTTGCGCAGCCCTGATTCCGTACGGGCCATGCCGCAGAACTCCCACATCAGTTCGCCGAGTTCGCGGTGGAAGGAGTCGGGGGTGCGGTCGCCGTCGACGGCGAGGAGCAGCCGCAGCCGGTCCTCGGTGTCGGCCAGCACCTCCTGGACGACGGGGTGTTCGTCGGTGACCTCGTCGTCGCTGGAGCGGTGCGGGTTGCGGGCGAGGTAGTCGTTGATCGTCGACGGCAGGACGAAGTAGCCGTCGGCGAGGCCCTGCATCAGCGCGGACGCGCCGAGCCGGTTCGCCCCGTGGTCGGAGAAGTTGGCCTCGCCGACGGCGAACAGGCCCGGGACGGTGGTCTGGAGGTCGTAGTCGACCCAGAGTCCGCCCATCGTGTAGTGCACGGCGGGGTAGATCCGCATCGGCACCGTGTACGGGTCCTCGGCGGTGATCCGCGCGTACATGTCGAAGAGGTTGCCGTACTTCGCCTCGACCGCCTCGCGGCCCATGCGCCCGATGGCGTCGGCGAAGTCGAGGTAGACACCCTGCCCGCCGGGGCCGACCCCGCGTCCCTCGTCGCAGACGTTCTTGGCGGCCCGGGAGGCGATGTCGCGGGGTACGAGGTTGCCGAAGGCCGGGTAGACGCGCTCCAGGTAGTAGTCGCGCTCGTCCTCGGGGATCTGGTTCGCCGGGCGGTCGTCGCCCTTCGCCCTCGGGACCCAGATCCGGCCGTCGTTGCGCAGTGACTCGCTCATCAGCGTCAGCTTGGACTGGTGCTCGCCGGTGCGCGGGATGCAGGTGGGGTGGATCTGTGTGAAGCAGGGGTTGGCGAAGTACGCGCCGCGCCGGTGGGCCCGCCAGATCGCGGTGGCGTTGGAGTTCATGGCGTTGGTCGACAGGTAGAAGACGTTGCCGTACCCGCCGCTCGCCAGGACGACGGCGTCCGCGTAGTACGTGTCGATCTTCCCGGTGATCAGATCGCGGGCCACGATCCCCCGTGCCCGCCCGTCGACCACGATCAGGTCGAGCATCTCGGTGCGGGCGTGCATCTCGACGTTGCCGGCCGCGATCTGCCGCGACAGCGCCTGGTAGGCGCCGAGGAGCAGCTGCTGGCCCGTCTGGCCGCGGGCGTAGAAGGTACGGGAGACCTGGACGCCGCCGAAGGAACGGGTGTCGAGGAGCCCGCCGTACTCGCGGGCGAAGGGCACGCCCTGGGCGACGCACTGGTCGATGATCTCCACCGAGATCTGGGCGAGCCGGTGGACGTTCGACTCGCGCGCCCGGAAGTCGCCGCCCTTGACGGTGTCGTAGAACAGGCGGTGGACCGAGTCGCCGTCGTTGCGGTAGTTCTTCGCGGCGTTGATGCCGCCCTGCGCGGCGATCGAGTGGGCCCGGCGCGGGGAGTCCTGGTAGCAGAACTGCACGACGTGGTAGCCCTGTTCGGCGAGCGTGGCGCCGGCGGAGCCGCCCGCGAGACCCGTGCCGACGACGATCACGGTGTGCTTGCGGCGGTTCGCGGGGTTGACCAGCTTGGCCTCGAAGCGGCGGGTGTCCCAGCGCTCGGTCACCGGCCCTTTCGGGGCCTTGGTGTCGACGACCGGCTCTCCGGTCGTGTACTCGGCGAATGTCGCGTATTCGGCAGATGTTGCGTATTCGGCGGATTCAGAGGTCATGTCAGCTCACCACTCCGGTCATCACGCCCACGGGTACGGCGATGAAGCCCGCCGTCAGCACCAGCGCGAGCACGTTGGCGATGGTCTTGAGAGCTCGGTCGCGGGTGCGGCTGCCCACGCCGAGGGTCTGTGCCGCGCTCCAGAAACCGTGCTGGACGTGCAGGCCGAGCGCGAGCATCGCGACGATGTAGATGGCGTTGCCGTACCAGGTGGAGAAGGTGTCGATCACGTTCTGGTACGGGTGTCCGGCCTGGAAGCCGTTCGGGTGCACGGTGCCGGTCGTCAGGTCCAGGATGTGCCAGACGATGAACAGGCCGAGGATGATCCCGCCCCAGCGCATGGTGCGCGTCGCGTAACTGGCCCGGGGCTTCTTGTGTACGTATTTGGTGGGGCGCGCCCTGATGTCGCGGCGGCTGAGCTGGTACGCGGACACGGCGTGCGCGACGACGGCGGCGACCAGGACCACGCGGAAGATCCACAGCGCCCACTCGTAGTGCAGGAAGGGCTCGCCGAGGGTGCGCAGCCAGTGCGCGTAGTGGTTGAACTCGCCCGATCCGAAGAAGATCTTGAGGTTGCCGAGCATGTGGACGGCCAGGTATCCCAGCATGATCAGGCCGCTGCCGGCCATCACGGTCTTCTTGCCGACGGACGAGTCCCACATGCTGCGCGTCATGGACGGTTTTCGGTCCGTCCGCGTTGCCAGAGCCATGGGAGTGACGCTACGGCCGACCGGTCCGATCGGTCCAAGACATGGTCCGGCTCGTTTCCATAGGCGATACCTATCGTTGGCGTAGGATCGGAACATGCAGTTCCAGCAGCTCCAGTACTTCGTGGCGGTCGCCGAGACCCGGCACTTCACCCGGGCCGCAGATCTGGTCCATGTGGCCCAGCCGTCGCTCTCCCAGCAGATCAAGGCGCTGGAGCGGGAGTTGGGGGCCGACCTCTTCCTCCGGGCGCGCGGGAACATCACGCTCACGGACGCCGGCGAGTCCCTGCTGCCGCTGGCCCGGCGCATCCTGGCGGACGCGGACACGGCCCGGCACGAGGTGCGGGAGCTGGTCCAGCTGCGCAGCGGCCGGGTCCGGCTCGGCGCGACGCCCAGTCTGTGCACGGGCCTGCTGCCTGATGTGCTGCGCGCCTTCCACGACCGCTATCCGGGCATCCGGCTGCTGATCGAGGAAGGGGGCTCCCACGACCTCGTACGGGAGCTGGCCCGCGGGGCGCTCGATCTCGCGCTCGTCGTCCTGCCGCTGCCCACGCCGTCGCCCGCGCTAACCACGGTGGAGGTGCTGCGGGAGGACCTGGTCGTGGTGTCCTCGCCGGAGGCGCCGGCGCCGGGGCGTGGCCGCCGGACCGTACGCGTCCCGGATCTGGAGGGTGAACGCCTGGTGATGTTCCGGCACGGCTACGACCTGCGCGAGCTGACAGTCGCCGCGTGCCGCTCCGCGGGGTTCGAGCCGGACTTCGCGGTGGAGGGCGGGGAGATGGACGCGGTGCTGGAGTTCGTCCGGGCGGGGCTCGGGGTGGCCGTGGTGCCCCGGATGGTGGCGACCCGGTCGGGGCGGGGGTTGCGGGTCACTCCGCTGGCCCGGCCCGGCCTTGCCCGGACCATCGCCCTGGCGCACCGCAGTGACGTGGCTCCGCCGCGGGCGGCGCGGGAACTGCAGCGGATGCTGCTTGAACGGTGAGCGCCGTCCGCTTGGGCGCGGTGCACTGGAGCGCTGTTCAAGTCCGCGGCCGCGTGGTGACCGGCCGCGCAGTTCCCCTCGTCCCCTGCGGGGCTAGTGCTGTGACCGCGTAGGTTCGCCGGGTTGGCGGTCGTGGCGGTTGGATGTGAGGTGACGTCCGATCCGTCCGCTGGAGGTGCGGTGGCTGAACCTGTCCGTGTGCGCAGACTGACCGACCAGGAGGGTCAGAAGCTGCAGCGGATCGTGCGCCGGGGCAGTACCAGCACGGTGCGCTACCGGCGCGCGATGATGCTGCTGGCCTCGGCCGGCGGGAACCGGGTACCGGTGATCGCCCAGCTGGTACAGGCCGATGAGGACACCGTCCGCGACATGATCCACCGGTTCAACGAGATCGGCCTGGCCTGCCTGGACCCTCAATGGGCGGGAGGCCGTCCCCGCCAACTCGGTCCTGACGACGAGGATTTCGTCATCCAGACGGCCACCACCCGACCCGCCAAGCTCGGCCAGCCCTTCACCCGCTGGTCACTGCGCAAACTCGTCTTGCGCAAAGTCCACGGCCGCATCATCCGCATCGGCCGCGAAGCATTACGCTGCCTACTCGCCCGCCGCGGCGTCACCTTCCAGCGCACCAAGACGTGGAAGGAGTCCCCGGAGCCATGGCTGCTACTCGGTCGGCGACGGCCGTTTGTGGGGCGTCAACCGCCGCAGGAAGGGTGCCGGGAACACGCTGGCCGCGCTGAAGTCGATCCGCGCCGCCCCCCCCTGACGGCACACCCATCTACGTGATCCCGGACAATCTGTCCGCCCACAAGGGCGCCGACATCCGCCGCTGGGCGAAGAAGAGCAAGGTCGAGTTGTGTTTCACTCCGACCTACGCCTCGTGGGCCAACCCATCGAGGCGCACTTCGGACCGCTGCGGCAGTTCACCATCGCCAACTCCCACCACGCCAACCACACCATGCAGACCCGGTCCCTGCACGCCTACCTGCGCTGGCGCAACGCTAACGCCCGCCACCCCGACGTGCTCGCCGCCCAGCGCCGAGAACGCGCCCGTATCCGCAGCGAGAAAGGCATCCGCGTGCGACACGAAGTCGCTCCTCACAAGTGGACGACCTACGAGAGGAAGGAAGTCATCATGTAGATCGTCCCGGACAAGTGTCCAAGGTCC
>NZ_JBEZJY010000057.1:0-49007 GCF_040651415.1 Streptomyces sp. NPDC048484 | reverse complement strand
CCGTTGCGTTGAGAGGCGCACGGCGGGTGCGGGAAGCGGTCCGGAGAAACGGACCGGCCGAAAGGCCGGAACCGCGCTCCGGGCCGACTTCACGGGGCGGAGCTCACGGATACCGGTTTCGATGCCAGCGTGCTGTGCAGGTTCCGGGCCCGGCTCGCGGACAACGGTATGGAGCGGGTGGTCTTCGACCGGCTCCTCGATCACTGCAAGGAGGCCGGCCTGGTGGCGGCCGGGGGCAAGCAGCGCACGGATTCCACCCATGTGATCAGTGCGGTGAGGGACTTGAACCGTCTGGAGCTGGCCGGGGAGAGTGTGCGGGCGGCCCTGAAGGCCCTCGCGGTCGCGGCCCCGGCCTGGCTGGCCGGACACATCAACGTGACGGAGTTCGCCGAGCGGTACGGGCCGCGGGTCGACGGCTGGCGCATGCCGCCCTCGCAGACGAAACGTGACCGTCTCGCCCAGGTCTTCGGGCAGGACGCCCTCGCCTTGTGCCGGGCGGCTTGGGCCGATGACGCTCCGGCCTGGATTCGCGAGATCGAGGCCGTGGGCTTGTTGCGGCAGGTCCTCGTGCAGACCTACATCGTCCGGATCGATGCCCGGGGACGGCAGGTGATCAAGAAGCGGAACGCCGACGACGGCGTCCCGCCCGGTCAACTCCGCCTGGCCTCCCCCTACGACTCCGACGCACGCTGGGCGGCCAAGGGCGACGACCTGTTCTGGATGGGCTACAAGATCCATCTCACGGAAACCTGCACCACCCTCCCCGACGCCGACGCCGACGCCGACGCCGACGCCGACGCCGACGCCGACGCCGACGCCGACGCCGACGCCGACGCCGACGCCGACGCGGGGGCAGGGGCAGGGGCGATGCCGAATCTGATCACCGACGTGCACACCACCGACGCGACCGTGCCGGATGTGAAGGCGACCGCCCCGATCCAGCGCAAGCTCGCCGAGCACGGAGTCAAGCCCGGCGAGCACTACCTCGACTCCGGCTACCCGTCCGCCGACCTGATCACCAAGGCCCTAAAACAGGGCATCCGCATGGTCACCCCGGTCCTCCTGGACCACTCTGCCCAGGCCGAGGCCGCCGAAGGCTTCGACAAGAATGCCTTCACCATCAACTGGAAGACCCGCCAGGTCCGCTGCCCCGCCGGCAGGACCAGCTCCCACTGGAACCCGGTGAAGCAGCACGGCACAGACGCGATCGTCATCACCTTCAGCGTCCTGACCTGCCGCAACTGCCCTCTCCAGAAGCAGTGCACCACCTCGAAGACCGGGCGCCGCATGCTCACCCTGCGGCCCGAGGAACTCCACGAGAACCTCGCCCGGGCCCGCGCCGAGCAGAGGACCGACACCTGGAAGAACAAGTACGCCCTGCGCGCCGGAGTCGAGGGCACCATCAACCAGGCCCTCGACATCACCGGCATCCGCCGGGCCCGCTACCGCGGCCTGCCGAAAGTCCGCCTCCAACACGCCTTCTCCGCCACCGCACTCAACGTGATCAGGCTCGACGCCCACTGGACCACGGGCCCTCTCGACCGCCCCCGCATCAGCAGGCTCGAACGACTCAGCTACCGACTCTCCGCCTGAACGAATTGCGCAGCAGAGTCCTGGCCTCGTGCAAAGCGACACGACCTGCGAGGGACACGGTGTCTGCTGACACAACCGCCGATCAGCTGGATCTTCTTGACGCCGAGTGCCGCGGCCTCGCTGATGACCCTCTTCCAGTCGTCGCCGGTCATGACGCCATGCCCCTGGGTCGGGCCCGCTTCCGCGTAGCAGTGCAGCCCGCACGTGAGCTGACAGCGCCGGGTGATCTCCAGCTCAAGGAAGCCGGGGATAAGAGGGATTGTCGGGCATCCGGGTGCGATCGTCACGAACCGTTCCCTTCGGTGGGGTTCCACGGTGGATCAGCCGAACTCTTCGGGGAAAGAGCCCGGCCAATTCTTCGGTGCTATTCGGAGAGGAGTCCCTCGGCGGTCTTGGCCAGGAGTCCGGCGGACGTACTGCTGTCGTGGTTGAGCACCAGGGCGCGGCGCGGCAACTGCGCGAGCCGGTCGGCCAAGTCGGTGGCCGGGGCAGTGTTCTCGGGGGCGAGCCGGAAGATGTCCGGGTAGCGGTCCTCGGTCTTGCCGGTGAAGAAGTCCTCCTCGCCCAGGCCGCGCGGGGCATCGGCGACATGCGGCTCGGCGTCCGCCTCGACTGTCGGGAACAGCAGGGCGGCGGCGTGCGCCTCGGTGGCGAGCGTCATGCGCAGCAGCGAGGAGAGCTGGTCGGGGAAGAACTGCGGCTTGAGTTCCTTGCCTTTGGCGTTCCAGATCGGCTTGGTGCTGCCGGCGTGCAGTGCGTCGGTGACGCGCTGGTCCTGGGTGGGGTGCATCTGTTCACCGGCCAGGACGCGGGCGCGGACGGGTTCGTACAGGCCGGTCGATTCGAGCAGGCCGAAGCCGATCGCGGCGGCCGACGGCCAGGGCAGGATCCGCAGCCCTCCGGGCTCGGGGCGGACGAACACGCGGTCGTTGGCGAGGAGTTCGTAGCCTTCGCGCGCCAACAGGAGTGCGGTGGTGGTCTTGCCTGCGCCCTTGGGGCCGAAGGCCAGGACGGCCTTGCCGTCGAGGACGACGCAGGAGGAGTGCAGGATGTGGAATCCGGCGCGCAGCAGCTGGCCGCGGACGAGTTCGCGGGCGAGGCGGGAGGCGGCGACCGCGACCTGCTGGGCACGGGCACCGACGATGACGAGCCGGCCGGTGGCCGGCTCGTAGTGGTAGGCGAGGCGCTGGGGGGGCTGCGCGGCGTAGATCGCGCCGTCCTCGTGCCGGGCCACCAGGGTGCGGGCGTTCGCGTAGTCGACCTCGTCGTAGTCGTAGTCGCCGACCAGCCTCTCGATGTCGGCCATGCGCCTGCTGTCGACGTCGGCGAGGAGCAGGGCACCTTCCTCGGTCATGCTGCCGCTGTCCGGCGCCGGGACGTCCACAGTGGTGGCGTTCCACCAGTCGCCGAAGTAGCGCAGAGCCCAGTCGGTGATCTCCTTGGTCTCACTGACGACCGTGACGGCCGCCTGATCGGCGTGGATTCGGGTGGCGCTCAGCACGAGGGGTCTCCTTGAGGAATCTGCTCGAAGGCGGAGTCGAGTTTGGTACGGGCGGCGGCGAACTGCCGCTGTTCATCGGGGTCGAGGTCGGGCAGGCACACGGTGGAGTGGCCCGCGGCGAACCGCAACGGAATTCCGAGCCACACACCGTGGTGGTTGACGGACAGCACCTCGGTGCCGTCACTGATACCAAGGGTCTTTCGGAGCGCGCTCACCACCGCGCCGGCCGGGCCGCAGCGGGTGCGGCCGATCCCTTGGTTGATCCGGCGCGGCCGGGCGGCAAGCTGGCCGCGCACGTACTCCAGCGGCACGTCGACGGGGCGGCCGTTGACCGTGGTGGCCGACGCGCAGATCACCGCGGCGTCGCCGTGCTCGCCGATCACCCAGCCGCGCACGGCGCCCGGTGGAACACGGTGATGGGTGGCCAGCGCCAGGCGGTAGCGGGCACTGTCCGTGCTGGAGCCGATGCCGTACACCCGCGCGTGCTCGCCGACCGTGGTCGCGAAGACGCGCGAGAGGACGTCGACGGGGTTGGTGACCACGATGACGATGCCGGTGTAGCCGGCCAACTCGCGGGCCAGACCGCTGATCAGCGGGGCGTTCGCGGCCAGTCCCGCCATCCGGATGTCGCGGTGGGCGGTGTTCGTGAACACCGCGCGCGGGCACACGACCAGGGCCTGCGCTTCCCGCATCTCGGCAGCCTTGGCGTGGTCCATCCGTACGGAGGACCCGGTGATCTCCTGCATGTCCTCAAGATCGGTGACGAGTCCGGCCGCGGACTCCTGAGTGCGGGCCGCGATCATCACCCGGGTACACCAGCGCTCTTGGACAAGGACGGCGGCCACGCTCTGCCCGACAGCCCCGGCGCCGATCACACCGACCGTGTACCCGCTCACCGCAGGGCCGCCTTCGCCGCCTGGTGCAGGGCGAGCCGCCAGGCCGCCGCGGCATCCGCGTCGGCCAGCAGCAGCGCGCTGACCCGGTCCAGCAGGGTGCACACCGCCTCGACCCGCTCGACCAGGGCCCCGGCGTGCTCGGGCAGCGGCAGACCGGCAGGAGCGGACAGGTAAGTCGTGGTGATGTTGGTCGTGTCCATCAGCCACGTCACCAGCAGGCGCCGCAGATACAGGCCGCGCAGCGCGCGCCCCATCGGCCGCAGCTGCTCATGCACGACGGCCTCGACACCGTCGAGAACGGCTGCCGGCCCGGAGGACAGCGGGGGCGCCGCGATCAGGGCCAGGACGGTGCGGGAGACGAGCTTGGCGGTGTCCGCGTGCTCCGGGCCGCGCTGCAGGCCAGGGTCGATGAACACCGGCAGCTCATCCGGCCCGTCGGGGAAGAGGACGTGCTCGGGCTTGAGGTCGCCGTACAGGACCTGGGCGGCGCCGAGCGGCGGGGCGAGGCGGAGCTTGAGGAGGCGGGCGACGACCTGGCGGAGCACGATCGCGACTCCGCGCCGGGTGCGGTCGTCCAGGCGGGCATCGCCGAGCTGGTCGAGGTAGGCCCGGCCGGAGATGCCGTTGAACTTGCGGCGGAAGGTCGCGTCGATGCCGCGCTCGGTGATCGCGGACCGGTCCGCCTGCTCGGCCACCACAGGACGCTGCAGCACCTCCAGCGCACCGAGCGTCCGAGTCAGTAACTCACCGGTTCGCTCCGGCGACTTGAAGACAAGATCGGCCAGGGTCGGGCCGGTGACCGGCGCGGTGAACAGCACCCCGTCGCCGCATCCGACCGCGCGGGCGACCGCGAGACCACCGGCCGCCAGGGCGTCAAGCTGGGCGGCCTCCCGGGCAAGGAGTGAGGTGGGTGAGGTGCCGTAGGCACGCTGCTCCGTCTTCACCTTCTCCCAACTGCCGCAGGAGCCCCGCATCACGGAAACGAGCGAGACGCCGAGCAGGCTGTGCTTGGCGAACAGCGGGCGCCCGCCGACCGCGATCTGCTGGACGTAGCCGGTGACGCTCGGCGCGTGCCCGCCCAGCACGGTGTCCTGGCCGGGCCACAGCGAGGCCGCCGCATGCTCTATCTGTCCGGCGCAGTAGCCGCTCAGCGCCTCGGTGTCGACGACGGGGATCACCGGTCCTCCTGCGCGCCGGGGTTCGCCAGGTGCTTCTCGCGCCGGGCTGTGGCCTGCTCGACCTGCACCATCAGTACCGCGAACTGGTCCGGATCCAGCACGAGCGCAGTGTTCTCGGTGGACGCGTCCAGCTGGTGCACGGTGATCGGCCATCGGAACTCCTGCGTACGCGGGTCGTAGGTGATGCCTCTGCCCTGTGGAGTGGCATGGGTGATCACTGCGGTGCCTCCTCGTCCAACGGCGCCGGATCCAGCGCGCCCACCCGGCCGGGCCACGGTGATGTACCGGACGGGTGGCTTCGGCGCGTGAGAAGCCGCGTCATGACTCGCATCCAGGCGTGAGGACGGACAGCCAGGCACGTACGGTCTTACCGGTGCCGTCTCCGTGCAGATACCAGTCGACATGAGTGGCGAGTTCCTCCAGCAGGGGCAGACCACGGCCGCGCTCGGGGTGGGGCGTGCTCGGTGCGAACCCTGCGAGCGGGTCGGACACCTCGACCAGGAGCACGTCGGCGTCCAGGACGGCCAGCCGCACCCGCACCTCAGGCCCCGCGGCGTTCGTGTACCGGCACGCGTTGGTGACGAGTTCACTGACGGCCAGCGCCGCGTCCTCGACGTCGCCGTCCCAGCCGAACGCGGGCACGAGCATGCGGGTGTCGGCGCGGGCCAGGCGCGGCGCCGACACGTTCATCGCGTAGGCGCGGGTGATCTCACCTTGCACGGTGGCCGGCTCGCAGGGTTCCGGGGCGTAGGCGTGCGGCAGCGGCGCGCTCCGGGCGACATCCTCGGCCAGCAGTCGCCGGTCTGCCGCCGGTCTTACGTCGGTGGGGTGCATGGGAGAACTCCCTGATCCGTGTGCACGCTCGGGCACTCTCAGCGAGGGCCTTACGAGCGTGGCAACGGGCAGCGGACGGCTCTACCCCCAAACCCGCCCCGGAACGGGTTCCTTCAGTTGACCGCGTTCCTCGGGTTCTCCTCGGATTCACCTCGGAGTAGCCAACTTCTGTCTGCATAGGGCAACTTGATAGGCAGACAGCTCTACCGTCGAAGCAGTGACGTGCCAGGCGAATGGGATGGGGAGGCAACCGTGCTGTTCTTCCGGCTCCTGCTTGAGGAACGCGGCATCAAGAGTGCGGAGGAATTCCTGCCGCCGTACAGAGTGGCGGCGGGCCGTTTGGGACTCGACGCGGAACCCGCCCCGAAGACCTTCGAGGGATGGTTCTACGACGGGCGCCGCCCGCAGCGGCCGTTCCGCCCAATCCTCATAGAGATGCTCGGCTACAGCCTCGACGACCTGTGGACGGATGTCCCCGCAGGGACCACTCCCGCATTCGTCCCGCTGGTCGGCACGTCGCCCATTGCACCCCACGTCGATCCCGGCGTGGACATGAGCGAGATGAAAAGGAGCGGCGCGATGGCCGTTCGACGTGCCCGGAACTACGTCCTGCAGACGGACCGTGACCGACTGGGAGACAACACACTCCCGCTGCTGCACGACCAGATGGCGCGCCTGGTGACCGAATACCCGCGCGTACCGTTGTCGTCGATCTGGGACGATCTCCTCGACGCACAGGACCAGGTGATCCACAATCTGGAGACCGGCAAGCACCGGCCCTCCCAGCTCAGTGACCTCAACTTCATGGCGGGCGTGCTCGCGTTCCTCGTCGCCAAGGGCTTCAACGACATGGAGGACCGGGAGCAGGCCCGCACGATGAGCCTGCTCGCCGGGGCGTTCGCCAAGGACGCGGAGCACCCGGGGCTGATGGCGCTCGTCAACGGTCTGCAGTCCCTCATTGAATACTGGGCGGACCGGCCCGGCGACGCCCTGTTCTACGCGCAGAAGGGCGCGGCGCTCGCCTCGAACCTCAACGGCACCGTGGGCCTGTGGCTGTTCGGTCTGCAGGCCCGGGCCGCCGCGGTCCTTGGCGACGCGGAGACCGTACGCGCCGTGAACCTCAAGGCCCTCGACCGGCGTGCGAACGTCGCCCCCGACGATCTTGATGAGCTGGGCGGGCTGCTCACCTACTCGGCCGTGAAGCAGTCGTACTACTCGGTGGAGGCCGAGGCCCTCCTCGGCCACGCCAGCGCGGGCCTGACCGCTCAGGCGGAGCAGGCTGTCCAAGGGTTCAGGAGTCCCGAGGACCCGAACTGGGCCTTCGGGGATCTCGCGGGCGCCCAGTGCAACCAGGCGCTGATCCTGCTCAATGCCGGCGAGGTGGACGGGGCCGCGCAGGCGATCCGCCCCGTGCTGGATCTGCCGTCCAGCTTCCGCAACGGCGGCATTGTGGTGTCGGCTCAGCGCGTTCGTCAGGCGCTCATGACCAGCCCGGCCCGCACCGCCGTCACCGCCCGCACCCTGCGGGAGGAGATCGCCGTGTACGCCCCTCGCAGGGCGGCGCTGCCCGCGGGGTCCCAGCGATAGGGTTCCGCCCATGCATCCGGTCCAACAATCCGGCCAGCGCCTGCTCCTGCGCGAACTCACCGTCGAAGACGTCGACGCGGTGTTCGCCATCTACGGCAACAGCGAGGCGACAGAACACCTGTCGTTCGAGCCGCGCACACGGGAACAGGTCGGCCAGATCGTTGCCCGGTCGATCGGCTCCGCCACAGCGGAGCCACGCAGCGAGTACGCGCTCGCCGTCGTGGAGCGGGACACCGCCGACATGATCGGATTCGGCCGCCTGGCCCTGGACCCCCACCAACCGCAGGCAGCCACCTTCGGGTTCGCGCTGCGCCCGGACGCCTGGGGCGTCGGCTACGGCGTCGAGACCGTACGACTCCTGCTCAGCCTCGGATTCGACGGCCTCGGACTGCACCGCATCTGGGGCGCCCGCTCACCGCTCAACGAAGCCTCCGCGAAAACCATGACCGCGGCCGGCATGACCGAGGAAGGCGTCATCCGCGAGCACATCCAGAAGGCCGGGCAGTGGCGCGACTCCATCGTCCACTCAATCCTCGAACGTGAGTGGGCAGCGCCCACCGCCGGGACCTAGTCCACAGGCCGCGACGAGGAACGTGTCCCGCTCCTCGTCGACCCCGAACACGCCACCTTCGAGGCGCTCTACGAGTCGTGGGGGTACCGGAACATCGGCGCCCAGCAGGAGTTCCCCGACGCCTCGATCTACGCCACCATGGTCCGCCCTCTGAGCGGAACCAAGGATTGAGCCAGTGAGCGGACAACCGAGAGCACAATCCCCGGACGAGAGAGGATCAGCACGGTGGAAACTCTGATAGATGACGAGCGGAACGAAGCAGAAGCCGCCCTGAACGAAGGCGACTTCGCACGCTCCGCACAACTCTTCTCCCAGTTCCTGGACCACGCGAACGACGAGGACACCCAAACCCTGGCCATCCGCCAGAAGTACGCGCTCGCCCTCTACGGCCTGGCCGACTACACGGCAGGCGAGGCCCAGCTGCACCAAGCGGTAGCAGGCCAGGAAAGGCTCCTCGGCCCGGATCACCCCTCCACGCTGGTCGCCCTGGCCCGGCTTGCTGACGCACTCGGCGAACAGCAGCGGTGGCTGGAGGCACACGCCCTCGCCCACGAAGCCGTCCGCCGCGGCACACTGGCCCTCGGGGCCGAGCACGAGGCCACCCTGAGTAGCCGTCTCACCTTGGCCTGGGTCCTGTACCGCACCGGGCACGAAGATGCAGAACCCTTCATCCGCGAAACAGCGCAGATCATCGACTCCGTCCTGGGACGCAACCACCGGGACAGCTGGGCCACTCACCATCTCCTGATCGAAACGCTCAGGGACTCGGGTCGACATGAGGAGGCAGCGGCCGAGGCACACGACGTCATTGCCACCCGAGAACAGCACCAGGGTGCCAGCCACCCGCACACGCTCCGGGCCCGGGCCGATCTCGCCCTGGTCCTCCACGCGGCCGGCCAGACCTCCGAGGCACTGAACCTGATCGAGGAAGTGCTCGACCTGAGCACCCGGGCACTGGGCCCGGAGCACCCGTACACCACCCGCTGCAAGACCGATCGAGAGATGATCGCCGTGTAGCTGGCGTTTGACGAAACGGTGCGCGCAACTCCCCGTCGTCCAGGCGTTCCCCTTGCCGGACAGCGCCGTTTCAAAGGCTCTGGCATCACACCGCCGAGCTGCTGAAATCGACATTCGCCCCGGCGCCGCATAGCTCGGGCTCGTCACAAATGCGCGTATCAACCGCGTTGCATGGAGGGGTACATGAGAACAGCCAGCATGATCGTGTGGGACATCGCCGCCCTGATACTCGCCGGCGGCGCGGTCGTGGCCGCCGTCTCGTTCGTCCGGCTCGTCGCCTCACGCAAGGAAGACACCCGGCTCGCGGCGATCGACAAGCATTTCCAGATGATGATGGCCGGTGCGAAGGACGCGGAACTGGGCCGGGCGATGACCGGTCCCCGGTTCGCCGACGCGCCCGACGACGAGGTCCGCCAGCACTTCTGGATCAACGCCTGGATGCTGTCGATCGAGGCCCAGTGGCGCGCCGGGATGTTCACCCGTGACCACCTCAAGCTGTCCGCCGAGTACGTCGTGGGCAGTGAGGCGGGGCGCCGCTACTGGGAACGCGCTCGTGAGGCCCGCCAGCGGATCCTCGAAGGGGACCCGAAGCTGGCGGAGCTGCACACGATCTTCGAGACCGCGTACGAAGCCGGAACCATGAACCCCGTGGCGCCTGGCACACATTCGTAAGAGATTCCGGCGACGGAGTTCCGAGACCACGGAGACCAGGCCAGCGCGTGGACGCAGTGCCCCACCATCCCGCTCTCGACCAGGAAGTCTCCTGGCCCACGCTCCGCCTGTGGGTTCGGTGGGACGGCGAGCGCGTCGACGTCGTGTCGTTCGCCCCCGCCCGCGGTGCCCAGGCTGACCAGATCCTGCTGCCGTGCGCCCCGGAGATCTTGATACAGCTGGGGAGGATCTCGCTCGGCGGCAGCCGCGCCTCTCTGTATGCCACCCGCCTGGTCCCAGGAAGCGAGGACCGACGCCTGGTGCTCTGCCCCCGGGGAACGGAAGGCTCGGTCCGGATCCGCGGAACCGTGTCATCGGCAACGGACGCGCTGTACGGAAAGACCCGGGCGGCCATGCTCGCGGTCGGCCAGACGCGGAAAGTCTCTGGGCATCCAGACGAGGCCGCTCAATGGAGAGCGCTGGCCCGTCAACTCCTGATGGCCAAGCGGGCAATCCGTCGCGGGCACAGCGTGCGGGCCGTGTCGGGCGGTCTGCCCACGCTCGGCAAATCCTGATCCGCTCAGCCAGCACAGAGCGGGCCATCCCATTCCTGTTGAGAGTAACCAAAGGGAGCACTGTGCCGTCCGAGCTATTCAGCGCGTTCCGATACCCGACTCCACCATTAGGCGAAGGCGCCGAAGCCGTCGACCGGGCCGGATTGAAGGCGCAACTGGCGGACATCGAGGGCCACATCACCGTGGGGATGGCCGTCGACCGTCTGCACCTGGTGGCCCAGTGGCACGATGGCGGGCACATCATGTGGGACCCGGTTGCCGAAGTGCCGCTCGCGGGGTGACGGCACGACCTGATCCCCCTGATCCGCGCCAAGAGGCTGTGAGCCGCTGGGGCTGCTGTGCCCCGACCCCGTGACCCAGCCGGGCATCCGGCATCCGCGCGTAGATGCGGGCAGCGTCACGCCCGCAATCACCCGGGCCGCGCCGGGTCCTGGGCGGCTGCGGCGGGGTAGATCCCGGGGATGGCGAAGAAGAAGAAAAAGAGGACGAAGCCGGGCTCCTTAACGGGGCCGGCCCAGCCGGCACGCAAGCAGCCGCTCGACGGTGTGCCCGGGCCCGACGGCGTGCGGATCGGGTTTGCGGAACCGGGGGAGGCCGGCACCGTGACCGCCCTGCTGAAGGCGGCCGCCGACGATCTGGAGACCGGTCACCTCGAAGCACTCGCCCGTGGACAGTGCGGGACGTGGCTGCGGGACGCCCTGGACGGCGCCGACCTTGGAGAACTGCTCGTGCGGGCAGCGGCAGCCGGGGAGCTTCAGCGGGCGGCGGGGGAGTTGTCCCTGCCGCTGGTCGCGAGGGACAGGGAGGGCCACGTCGTCGGCGCGCTGCTCGGGGTGCCCTCGGGCACGGTCATCTCCGCGCTTGGCCAGCTGCCGGGCAGCAGGCAGAACGTCCTGCTGTCGATGCTGACGTACGCGAAGATCAAAGCGGTTGCCGTATCCGAGGACGCCCGTCGACACGGGATCGGGGCGGCACTGCTCGCGCGGTGCGTGCAGGTGTACTGGCAGCTGGACTACACGCTGCTGTTCGGCGAGTTCGACGCCGAGCGAGATCTGGGGCCGTACTACACGCGGCAGGGCTTCAGCGTGCTGCAACCCGGGCAGGGCATCGATGTCGGCACCCTGCTCACTGGCAGCCCGTTTCATCTCGGAGCCGGCCCGGGCCTGACCTTGTTCCACCGGTGGCGGCCGCAAGACGCGTAACGGGTGTGCCCGGGGTAGCCGTATCCGCAGCCCTCCGGCAGCGGCCTCCAGATCGGCCCGGTGCATCCGAAACGCCGCAGGCGGTGCGGAGGTGCTCAAGGCCGCTTAGCCTGATCTCGCACCGATAGTTGACCAGTGGAGCGTCCGTAGGACCAAGACGGTGGTGGATGAAGGGGCGCGCCCGCAAGCAATGGATCATGGATCGGCTAGGGCCGACGGGCCCGGGAGGCGATGAGCAGGTGGACGCGAAGTTTGACGCGACGTTCTGGCTCGCCATCGCGGGCATTGCCGGGACACTTCTCGGCGCGCTGCTGGGCCCGGTTCTATCCGAGTGCATGCGCCGCAACAGCGTGCGTGCTGAGCAGTTCTCGGCACAGCGTCTCGTGGTCTATGCGGACCTGTTGCGGGCCACCGCACGGTTCGCCGATAATACACAGACTTGGGCGGTGGCTCCGCTTGAAGAGCTGGCGGAGACCGAGGATGAGGAGCTGAACCGCGTGTTTAGCCTGGTCAGAGTGACCGCCACTCCAGGCGTGTACAAAGAGGTCCGCACGCTGGAGGACGCCGTTCGCGACTTCAACCGACTGTACGCGGACGCCCAGCCCCATCACCGACGCCTTCGCGAGGCTGCCGACCGCGGGGAGGGCTCGGGAGAGGATGGCCTGGCGATAACGCAGCGGATGTCCCTAGGTTCTGCTGCGGAGACTGTGCGAGAAGCCCATCGGCACCTTGAAGAGGTCATCCGCCGGGAAATGCGGCCCTGAAGCAGGCTAGGAGCGAAGCGGCCAGGTACGGCTGCGACTGGCCGTCTATCTCTGTGTCCTGCGCCGTCGAACTCTGAGCGCGTGCCATCGAACCTTGACGGACGCGACTCGGTGCCACCGAGGGCTGAGCGCGTAGTTCAGGGGCTCGTCGCGGGTTGTGCGGCAAGGGGGCTAATGCGCCGACGACCTCGCACGCACGCGTCGTCCGCAACCACTGGGCACGCTCGGTCGTCTCCGAGAACATGACGTCGCCTCCGGCGCTTTCGCCCGTACCTCCGTCATGGCAGTACTGCGCTCAGGGAGCAAGCACGGCCGACCCGATTGGCTGCCGTGGCGTCCACGTCACCGGACACGCTTGCTGTCTGGCCCACCTCGACTCCTCCGATCGCGCCGTTTACCTCGCAGGTCTGAGCCCCGGCGCCGACGTCGATCACCGCGGCACCACCTTCGATGACCCTCTCCTGGCCGCGCTCCTCCATGCTGTCCGGGACCCGATCACTACCAGCCCCCACCTCGGGACCGCCCGGTTCGACAGCGCGACGTTCACCGCCGACGCCCGGTTCGACGGTACGACGTTCACCACCTACGCCGTATTCGAGAACGCGACGTTCACCGCCGAAGCCGGTTTCATCGGTGCGACGTTCACCGCACACGCCGTGTTCGGGGGCGCAACCTTCATCGCCAAAGCCTGGTTCGACGGCGCGACGTTCTCCGACGATGCACGGTTCGACCATGCGACGTTCACCGGAAACGCCACTTTCAGCAGTGCGACGTTCACGACCGACGCCATGTTCGCCAGGGCGACGTTCACCGCCAAAGCTTGGTTCGACCGTGCGGAGTTCACGTTACCCGCCCGGTTCGACGGCGCGACGTTCACGGCAAACGTCCGGTTCGACGGCGCGAGGTTTGCCGCCGACGCCCGGTTCGAGAACTCGACGTTCGCCGCCGACGCCGTGTTCGGCGGTGCGACGTTCGCCGCCGACGCCTTGTTCGACCATGCGACATTCTCCGCCGACGCCCGGTTCGACTGCGCGCTGTTCACCGCTGACGCCCGGTTCAGCGACGCGACGTTCACCGCTGCACCGAAGCTGGGTCCTCTCGCATGCGTGGGAGTTCTCGACCTGTCCCGGGCGGTGTTCGGCGTGCCGGTGGTGATCGAGGCCGCCGCCACCCACCTGTCGTGCGCGCGCACCCGGTGGGATGCAACCGCGATCCTCCGCCTGCGCCACGCCAGCCTCGACTTGACCGAGGCCATCGTCACCCAACCCCTCGCCATCACCGCCCACCCCACCCGCTTCCAAGACGCCATGGGGCATGCCGTGGGCGAGAGCGGACTGACGGGTGCCCCAGGCGTCAGTGTCCTGTCGCTGCGCGGCGTGGATGCCACGCAGCTGGTCCTTACCGACACCGACCTGAGCGCATGCCGCTTCTTCGGAGCCGTCCACCTCGACCAGCTCCGCCTGGGCGGCGAGACCACCTTCGCCCGTACCCCTACTGGAATCGACCTACGACGGGGTATCCCGCTGCGCTGGACCGATCGCCTGGCCCTGGCCGAGGAACACCACTGGCGCGCCATTGTCCCCGGCCGCCCCCGCCTGCGCGCGGGATGGACCCCCGCCACGCCACAACCGGCCCCTGCGGCGAGTCCTCCCGGGCCGCCCGCGCTCGCCGCGCTCTACCGGCAGCTCCGCAAGGCTTTCGAGGACGGCAAGGACGAACCTGGTGCCGCAGACTTCTACATGGGCGAGATGGAAATGCGCCGCCTGGTCCGCCGCCCCGGCCGCAACCGCGCCGAACACCAACTCCTCACCGCCTACTGGGCCCTGTCCGGCTACGGACTCCGCGCTTCCCGCTCCCTCGCCTGGCTCGGCCTCGCCGTAGCCGCCACCATCCTCGCCATGATGCTCTGGGGACTGCCCACCGAAGACCCCAAACCGAAGGTCACGGGCACACTGCCCGCCGCAGGACAGACCGTGAACCTGACCGTCGACAACGGCGACCCCACCCTCACCGGCATTACCCACGACCACCTCACCGGAAAACGTGCCGAGAAAGCCGTACGCGTCGTCCTCAACTCGGTCGTGTTCCGCTCCAGCGGACAAAACCTCACCACTGCCGGCACCTACATCGAGATGACCAGTCGCTTCCTCGAACCTGTTCTCCTGACCCTCGCTGCCCTTGCCATCCGAGGCCGCGTCAAACGCTGAACCCACCAGCCGCTCAAACTTCGGTGGCACAGGACACTCTGCGCGTCACAGCGGCGCGTCCGGAATGACAGAGAATTCGAACAAGCGATCTAATGCCGGTATGGATTCCACCGACTTCCCTGACGACCTGGTGTAGACACAGCACGCCTTCAACGCCGCCTACGAAGCGCTCGCCGCGCCGCGGCCCCGCGACACCACGGCCCTGCGCCGCCGCCTCCTTCGGCTGTCTGTACGCCTGTGGCGGCACCCGCACTGGATCACTGCCCCTTCGGTGCCGGCAGCGCGCACCGAGCTGCGACAGCTGGTCCGCACGCGGGAAGCGTCACGCGCCGCATGAGCTTGTTTTTTATGGTTTATGAGCTTTGAGGTGATTACGTTCAGCGATGCTTTCTGGGCGTCTGGTCGATTTGCCCACGTCGTAACGGGTAGCGGGTTGCCGGTTCTTCGAGCCAAGTGGGCGTCCAGGTCCGGGTGTTGAGAGTTTGGGTGCACGGGCCGGACTGTGCAGGTGAGGGCGGAGGTTCCTGAACCCCCGGCGGACACGGGCCGGGGTGAGCCGGGCGGGCTCGGCCCGCTTCTCCCAGGGGCGGCGGAGATCGGCCGCGGCCTCGCGGGTGAGCCGCAGCTGGGTGTGTGCCGCGATCACGAGCCATGTCCACCGGTCCGCGGCCTCGGGGCTACGGAGTCTGGGACGGGTCCAGCCGAGCGTCTGCTTTACAAAACGGAAAGTATGTTCAAGGTCGAAGCGCCGCAGGAACGCTTGCCACCGCAGGTCGACGTCCTCGCTGGTCATGCCGGTCTTGGAGGACCACAGCCAGACGGGTAGTGGGTCGCCTCCGCCGGGCAGGTGGTCCACCTGGAGCCGGATGAGGGTGCCTTCGATGATGGGGAGTTCGCCGTCGTGGTCGATCCACGCGCTGCGGGTGGTGAGCCGGGGGTGGATGCGGTCCCAGGCCATGGCCTGGGCGGTGCCGTAGCGGTCGGTGACCTGCACTGTCTCCGCGTCGGGCTCGCCCCAGGTATCGGGCTTGGCGAAGCGGAACTCCTTGCCGTGCTTCGGCGGTCGCCCGCCCTGGGGATAGGCCAGGGCGTACTCCTTGAGTGAGGGTGTCGGCCGGCGCATGACACGGTCCGAGCGCATCCGTCCCAGCACCTCGATGGGAAGACCATGGAGGAGGTAGGCCATGCGAGGGGCGTCGTATCCGGCGTCGAAGACGATCAGGATGTCCGGGTCGCCCACCTCCCACTGGCCCTGGCCGATCAAATCGTTCACGACGCGGCGGACCTGCCGGGCGGTGACCTCGGCGACATCATCGTCGGGGCCGAGGCGGACCGCGTCCAGCACCTGGCACCACGAGGTGCGGCCCGTCTCCAGCGCGGCGACGAAGGAGTAGGGCCAGCCGGGAATGAACTGGTCACTGGACCGTCCCGAGCGTCCGTAGACATGGCAGAACAGGCGGTCCGGGCTGGTCGGCGCGTCCGGACGCAGCCACGGCGAGACATCGACGGCCAGGACCAGGCGCTCGTCGGCGGCCTTGGGCTGCGGCAGCACGGCCAGTGCCTTCCGCAGCCTGTCCGAGTCGATGCGGCCCTGGTTGAGCGCGTCGTACAACGCGCCGTGCCCACGCCGGTGTTCAGCCAGCAGCGTCAGGTCGACCGGCGAGGTCACCGGCCCGTCCTCGCAGAGCATCGCGTCGCAGAGTTCGAACAACGTGTCACCTCGTCGGGTCAGGCATCCGTAGAAGTCCTCCCGAAAGTGGGACGTGAAGTCGAATGCCTCGTGCCGGGCATCGTGGTCCAGCAGACTCACCCCTGCGGCCTTCGTATGAACGCGGTTCTGTGACGGAACGCATGCTCATGCGGGGGCCGTCCGCCTGCCCGGCGGACTCCCGGACGAGCGAACCTGTTCGAGGTGTTGTTCGGAGTCGTGGCACCATGTCCGGCATGACGACGAACCGAAAGGTCCATGCCGCGTAGACGGCCAGGACACATCCGGGCCGGCATCTCCCGCCGCCGGACACCAGACGCAACCCCCGTCATCGACGGCCTCTCCTCGCGTGCGCTGTCTGAGGTCTACCGTCTTGAGTGCACCCGGACTTATCTCCAGCCGGGCGACGTCAGCGCAGCCGTGCGCTTGTGGAAGGACTACGTTCGTCGTCCCGAGCGCGAGCTGTGGCACGACTACGAGTGGGGCAACGTGCACTGGTACTGCTGCGGTAATCCCCTTGAAGCACGCGTTCTTCTCGACACCGTGACGCAGGCCGTGTCGCCTCGAACCGCCCGCGAACTCCGCCAGATCATCAGCAGGTTCGATGACGTCTGGAACCGACCGTCACCGCCGTACGACACGGACAGAGGATAAAAGACAAGCTTAGATGCGATGTCGGGGCGAGGGCGGTGCCAACGTGCGGGGTGCCGCCACCGGCCGGAAGCGTCGCGGGCGACGTCAACACCCACCTCCACCACCAGCTCGGGTTTCACCAGCGTTACCGCGAGCGTCTCGTGGCTGTCCCACCCGGCGGAGAACGACCACCCCGTCCAGGGATGATCGGCTTGATCTGCAGGCAGGAGGTCGGCGAGCGCGGTGGCGGCGCTCCGGGGCAGGGTGGTGGTGCGGCCGGCGTACTGGAGACGGTCTTCGGTGTCGTACCGGCCCAACAACAGTGTGCGAGGGGCGGCGCGGGGGCCGGTGAACGCGCCGACGATCGCCTCGCTCGTCTCGCGGATCTTGTACTTCTGCCATCCGCGCACCGACGGACGGTAGGGGGCATCGAGCCGTTTGAAGACGACTCCCTCCAGGCCGACGGCCGTCCAGGTGAGGTAGTCGCGCAGGGTGTCGGGGTCGGTGGTTGACGGGCACAGCGCCCAGGGGGCTGTCAGCGCTCTGTCGGTGAACAGCGCCTCCAGGGCTCCCCTCCGACGCCGGTAGGGCCACGAGGCTGTATCTGTTCCGGACAGCCGCAGCACGTCGAAGGCGACGAAGTGCGCCGGCCATTGCTGTGCACCCGCCGTTGCCTTGGCGCCGCGGCGGGAAAGCCGGTTCTGCAGCCGCTCGAACGCGAGCCGGCCCGCCGCGTCCCACACGATGAGTTCACCGTCCAGCGCCGTGGCGTCCGGGAGCTGTCCGGCCCCGGCCACCACCTCGGGGAACGCCGGACCCATCTCGGTCCCACGCCGGGAACGCAGCGCAACCCGGCCACCGTCTACGGAGAGCAGCGCCCGAAATCCGTCCCACTTCGGCTCACCCGCGAAGCCCGGCCGCAGCTCGGGCTCGGGGGTGGGGGAACTGAGCATCGGCATGGGAAACGTCCAGGTCATACCTGATCCCTTCCACGGAACACTCGCCGCAACATCTGTCCTGGGCGGCTAGCACACGGCACCATGCTCAGCATGAGGGATCAGCGAGCTAAAGAATTCGCCCGGTGCGCCGTAGTGCTGGCCGCAGAGCTGCACGAAGCAGGTAACGACGGCGCGCCAGCCGCCGACCCCGAGAACCCCTTTGCCGTCGCTGCTCCAACGGGCGATGACCTCTTCGCTCCGTCCATGGCGGGCCGGGAAGGCATTTTCGATCAGGCACTGTCCAACGGGCTGGCCGCGATCGTCGCCTTCGAGTGGTCGGGGGAGGAGTCCCACAAGGGGCGCGTCCTGCCGGCCAGCGCACTGCTCAAGGTGATCGAAGGACACGTGCATGCAGAGGACGGCATCGTCCTCATCCCTGACAAGCACCCCCTGCCGGAGATACCTCAGGCTGACCCAGACTCTCTTTTCCAGCCGCGTCGCCTGTCGACGCATACCCGGGTCGATGTGCGCACGCTTCAGAATGGGATCGAGGCCAGCCAGACGGCCCGGCACGGCCGTGGTGCCGGAGGCCTCCAGCGCCGTCACATCGAGGCCCTGCTGGCCCTCGATGAACACGAGAGCCTTGGGGTGATGGGAGAGCAACAACAGGACCGGATCCAGGAGACCGCTCAAAGGGAAGACTCAGCCTCCCAGGAGCGCGCTGCCGAGTACCTCGAACGGATTGGTGAGGAGGAAGCAGCGCGACGCGCCGAGCACGTGGTGAACCCCAACGCCTACCACCCGAAGCACAATCCGGACGGACACGACCTTGACGCCTGTCCTGTCTGCGGACACGACACGTTCTGTGTGGAGGGTATGGCTCCTACCTTCGGCCGGGTCGGGTATGGGCAGTGCCTGGTGTGTACTTACACGCGCACTCCCGATGCAGCCGAGGACGAAGCGTTTGCCGAGCATCTCGCGTGGGTCATGAACAAATGATTTTGGCAGCCCCAGGACGCATAGCTCCTTTACGTACGGCGATGTGTACCGCACTGTGTGAAACCGGTACGGTCACCGCATGTCTGGGGATCACAACACAGAAGGCGCTGCACGCAGGGGAGTTGGCGTGGCTGCGGTCAGCGCCGGGCTGCCGGCGCAGAGCGGACCGCCGCTGACGGAGTTCGAGCTCTCGGTCGGTGAGCGCAAGATTCTCCAGTTCAAGAGGAAACCCCAAATCACGGCGGTCGCCGAACTGGTGTGGAATGCCCTGGACGCCAACGCCACCGAGGTCCACGTCGAACTGCACCGCTCCAGCATGAAGGCCATCACCGATGTCGTGGTGACCGACAACGGTCATGGCATGACGCCCGAGCGAGCGCGCAGTGCGTTCCAGGCATATGGCACCACCTGGAAGACGACCAGGACGCACACCGAGGGCGGGGAGCGCATTCTGCACGGCCGCAACGGCGAAGGCCGGCTCTTCGCCTTCGCCCTGGGCGACCGGCTTGCCTGGGAGTCCACTGCCAAGGTGGGCGACGATCTGGGCGGGGTCCGAATCCGCGGGAACGCCGACCACGCCACCATCTGGCAGGTTGAGGAGAGAGAGCCGGTCCGGGAGAAGCCCGGCACGACCGTCCGCATCTCTGTTCCCCAGGGCAAGCCCCTGAGCAGCCTGGAGCGAGACGATGCCAGCGCGAACCTCACCGCAAAGCTGGCGTTCTACCTGCGGGCCTACCCGCACGTAGTCGTCACGTTCGACGGCAAGCGGCTCGACCCTAGCGACATCATCGTCGGCGAACCCGTCGACCTGGATCTGGACCTGCCGCAGGAGTACGTCGGCGAGGACCCGCCCCCGGTCGTGACCTTTGTCGAGTGGAACAAGCGGATGGGCGACCGCAAGATGCTCATCTGTAACGCCGAGGGCATCGCTCTGGGAGAGCACGGCAGCGACTGGTCCGACGGCATCATCAGCTTCACTCCCTACCTGCGCGCCAACCTGTTCAACGGCCTCTCCGTCGACGACCTGCACGGACTGACCATGTCCCACTCCGGACTCCTGGGCGCGGCCGTCAAGGCTGTGCAGAAGCACCTGGCCGTTCGCGGGGCCCAGATCTCGGCAGAGGTCGTGCGGCAGCTGAAGACCGAAGGGATCTACCCCTACGACGACCAGCCGGCGTCCGGTGCGCTCGCCATAGAGCGTCAGACCTTCGACGTCGTCGTCACCGCCGCCCGCCACGCGCTTCCCAACAAAAGGGCCGCCCGCAACCTCTCCGTCAATCTCATCCGCACCGCCCTGGAGAGCAACCCCGGCGACCTCCACACCATCCTCGACAAGGTCCTGGCGCTCAGCGACGACGACCGCCGACACCTGAAGAACCTCCTCGACAGCACCGACCTGACCCACGTCATCGGCGCAGCGACCACCGTCACCAACCGCCTGAACTTCATCCAGGCGCTGCGCAAGCTCCTCGCCGACGAACACCTCCGCAAGAACCTCCGCGAGGTCGACCAGCTCCATCCCATGATCGCCAAGAACCTGTGGCTGTTCGGCGAGGACTGGCACATGACCAGGAGCGAACTGGGACTCACCAATGTTCTCCAGGCCCACCTGGACGACCACCTTGGTGAAGACGTCGTCCTGGAGCACGAACTCGAAGCCGTCACCCAGCCCGACGGGCGCAGCGGCCGCGTCGACATCCTGCTGTTCCGCAGCCGCAAGGACGACAACAGCACCGAGCGCCTCGTCATCGAGCTCAAGCGACCCACCGTTAAGGTCGGTCCGAAAGAGCTTGGCCAGATCAAGGGCTACGCGCACGCCATCATCGATGACCCCCAGTACAGCGGGGTGGGATCCAAGTGGCGCTTTTTCCTCGTCACCTACGAATACTCGGACAAGATCCGTCGCGACATCCGGCAGAAGGACCGTCCCGCCGGTCTCGCCGACGTACAGGACAACTATGAGGTCTGGGTCAAGAACTGGGGCGAGATCCTCGACGCTGCGGAGAAGAAGTTGCGGTTCTTCCAGGATCAGCTGAACTACGAGGCGACCGACGACCGCGTCACCCAGCACCTCCGAGAGAGCTACTCCCACTTCATTCCCGACGCCCTGACACAGCCGCGCACCCAGACCGAGGAAACCGATCCCGCTGGCACCTCGCAAGACGAACAGTGAAAAGACGAGGTCCCGGAATCACCGGGTACCAGGGGCTTGGGTGGTCCTGGACCGTCTGGAGGCCACGCCCACCCCGGAGCGGGTTGCACCGAGCATGCGATAGCCGTCGGGAGGGCAGCCCCGAGCCCGGGGCCGGGGGCGCGGCTCCTATGTAGGAGAGCCTGATCCAGAAAATGCGGTGTGGGCGTCAACGTAGGCCGCCACACTCGATCCATGACGCTTGACCGTGTTCCTTCGGTATCGCCGCTGCCGCGTCCGTCCGTGTCGGCGATCAATCCGATGGTGCTGCCGGGGCCGATGCTGCTGCCCATTCTCGACACCAACGCGCTGCTGACCGAAGCCTGCTACCTCGTGAAGCACGACTACCAGCAGGACAAGGTCACCGCGCTGGCCGGCACCGGCCGCGCCAACCCCTACGTTGCTGCCCACGTGCCCGGCGAGATCGACGAACACCTGACCAAGCTGGCGGACCACTACCAAGTGCCGGAACGTCGGGTACGCCGCCTGCTCCGACAACAGATCCTCCCCGCCGTTCGCGTCGTGGAACTAGAGATCCGCGACCACTTGGCCCCGCAGACCCGGCACATCATCCAAGTCGACCCGGGGAGGGACCTCCGGCACCGCGGAGACCCCGACGACGCACCCACGATGGCACTCGCGGAGTTCCTCAGCCCATGCGTCATCGTCACCCAGGACAGTGTCTTCTCCCGCTTCGGCTTCGCCGTCATCGACTGGATCCCCGTCGCCCAAAGTCTGCTGCGCCTGGCCGGCCTCGAAGCTACCGCCGCCAATGGCCTGCTCGTCATCGACGTGATGCTGCGGGCGTCCGGTGCGGGCGCGCAGCGCCTGGTGTCCCTGGCAGCGCGCAACCCGCTGCCCACGGCGGCCGCCGTGGGCGGGCTGCTGCTATGGGGCTATCGCAGCGGCTACCTGTCGCGCGGCGACTGGCGGCAGCGCATCTCGCGCCTGGGGGAAGTGGCGCTGCCGCTGCTGGAGCGCGGCAACGCCGCGATGCTCGAACACCGGGCGATCAGCGACTCGCTCCTGGTGGTCCAGCCGCCGGCCTATCCCAACCCCGAGCAGCTGGCAGCCCGCTACCTTGCCCGCTGCGGCCGCCCCCTGACCCCCGGCGAGTTGCGCGACGCGCTTGACCGCCAGGGCCACACCATCCCGGCCGCGCAACTGCAGCGGCACCTACGCGCCCACCGCGCTTTCGTCCGTGCCCCTGGCGACCTGTGGACAGTCGGCCGCCCGGTACAGGAATTGAGTGACCTTTAGAGTCTTGCGCCGTTCCTCCGCTCACCCGCCCGCAGGACTTTGCGGTGCTGTCTTTCCGGCCCGGGTGCTCGCTGTCGCGCCGCCGGCCGCAGTCGGCATTCAGGACTGATCGGGTTCGTCCGGGTCCTCCGCATCGTCTTCCTGCGGCAGACCACCGTCGTCCTCGTCGGCCGAGTCAGCCAAGGATCGGGAGAGGCCGGCGAACAGACTGGGTGGAAACGCGCCGAGGCCAAGGTTCTTGCCGAGCCCGTAATCGATCATGGGCGGGGCCAGTGCCGGATTGGTGAAACCGGAATTCTTGAGAATCGCGGTGATCCCGGCGGCGGCGCCGAATGTGTTCGGTGGGAAGAGGTCGCTGATGTTGCCGACGGCCAGATTCAGGCCGGGGATGCCGAGGGCCGCTTGCCGCGCCAGGCCGGCGTCCCTGAGGAGACCGAGGACGCCGGGGTTGAATTTCGGCAGGGCCGCCGAGACCTGGTCGGCGATCAGGCTGCGCTGCACCTGGCCGATAGCACCGATCTTCGGCAGGGACCTGGACAGGTGCTGGGCCACGGCCTCCTCGGCTGAGGAGGTGCCGCTCAGCGCATTCCGTACGGCTCGCCGGGACGCAGTCTGTACCCGCTTCTTGAGGCGCTGGAGTATTTCGAGGCTCGCTGCGTCGGAGGTGTCCGGTGGGCAGGGCGCGGCAGTCTCGAGCGCCGTGAGGCTCTCGGCTTCGCCTGACGAGAAGAGAATCTTCATCTCCCACGTGCACGCGATGAACTGGGCCTCTGAGCCGTCACTGTCACTGGCGATGCCGTACAGCAGCCATTGTGCGTTCGCCGTGTACCAGACGTCGTCCCCGATCTTGTGCCCCGTGACGTCGTCGACGCTGAGCAGATCAGCTTCGGGAGGACTCACCCACGCAGACCACGACACCAGGGTCTCGTCGGCACCCAGTCCGTCGAAATCGACCGGGGAACTGAGATGCTCCATCGCGGTCTGTGCGACCCGCGACCGCACGGGACGTGACCGAAGGAGCTCGTTCGCAGCGTCCTTCGCGTCCTCCCCGGACACTTCCTCGGTGAACGTCGAGACGACCTCCGCGAAGTCAGCAAGCCGTTTGAGCCGGCCCTCCAGTCCCCGCACGTCCTCGTTCAACGGGTACGGGTAGGTCTTCCCGTCCCCGAAGTCCTTGGTGTTGTTCGTGACAAAATGAACCTCCTGTTCAGGATTGGTCTCCAGAAATTCCAGGACGGAGAACCAGATTGCGGCGTCCCGGCCTCCCACCGGAGCGTCGTACTTATCGGGCTGCCGCGGCTTCGCCGGAAGAAGCCCCATCGACTCGCGAGACAGCGCCCGCCGCGCTGCCTCACCGCTGGTCTCGATAACGTCGAAGACCGCCCCGTAAGCCCCCCGCCAGTGATTCAGAAGCCGCTCAGGGTCAAGTGGCTCTAGCGAGCTCTTCAGCTCCCAGGGGAGAAGTTTGTCCAGCTTCGCCAGCACGTCGACAGCCGACTTGTGCTTGGTGGGGTACATCCGCGCCTTGTGCGCGGCAAGTTCTTCCATCACCATCCATGGCACCGCCACCTGGATACCTGACGCCCTCAGCTTCCGGACAATGTCGGCTGGCACGCTGTCGGCCTCGATAAGGTGCAGTGCGTTCGTATCGAAGATGATCAACCTAGGTCCTCCGTCTCAACTGATTCATGGAACAGAAAGTCGCCGACGATCCGATGCTGCCGCTCGGCCGCCCGGTCCCACCAAGAGCTGAGGCGGGATGGGCGCAGTTCAACCGCGTGCCAGCGCCACAGCGGGGCGTCCGATCCAGGCACCGTGCTTGGGCGCAACGAACTTGCCGAGGAGCAGGCGCCCTCGTAAAACACCGACGCGTGTCCGGCCCTCCACCACTTGCAGTCCGCTGCCCAGCGGGTTCAGCAGGCGTCGGTCGATCAAGATCGGCGCGCGCACCCAAGTCCCGTCGGTTTCCCAGCGGCGGCTGACAAGGCCACGGTTTCCGGAATAGTGGTCCGGATGTTCGGCGACCTCCTCGATGCGGCCGGCGTCGGTTTCTCCGGTTGGCATCTTGCTGAGTTCTTGAGCCGTGACCATCTCAAGGCGCCACACGACATCCCGCGGATCGATGGCCCCGTAGTCATCCTCGAAGGGCGAGTGTCTCCAGTGATCGAAGGGCCATTGTTCGAGGACATCGGGCGGCCACCCGGTGGCGGCCACCGCAGGATCAGCGCAGTAGTCCTGGAAGCTACGGTCGTCATTGCTACGACGCGCCATCAGCCCTTTGACGTCGGTGAGTTCCTCCACTCCATCACCTTAGAGCTCACTTGTCCGCAGCCTGTGCCAGAACTCCTTGAGCCGGGACCTCTCGCGTTCCGTGGAAATCCGTAGTGTCACGCCGGTCAGCTCGTTTAGCGTGATCGGGTTGGCGACTGCCAGCACGCTGCTAATGGACACGCACTGGAGTATCGATGGCTCTGCCTGCACGGCTTGTTGCCGCCCTGGGGCGCCACCCTGATGACCTGACTGAGGACGATCTCAAGCGGGCGGTCGACAGCCAGGTGCCCGAGGGCGTCGATCTCGACTGGAAGAAGGATTTCTACCAGGGCACTGACGCGGGGAAGAAGGAGCTCGCCAAGGATGTGTGCGCCATGGCCAACACCGTCGGCGGCATGGTCGTCATCGGTGTCGACGACGGCAAGCAGGATCATGCGCGCGCCCTCGCCCCTTCTGAGCCGATCCAGGGACGGGGTGAAGAGTGGATCCGCTCGGTGCTCGCGAACTGGGCCCAGCCTGTCGTGCCCCACGTAGGCGTGCGCACTGTGAAATCAGGCGCCGAAGGCGGCAAGGTCTACTGGCTGCTGACCGTGCCCCCAAGCACGCAATCTCCGCACGCTGTCGCCGCACCGGGCAACGACTACAACTTCCGGGTGCATGTTCGGAACGGCACTACCACCCGCACCCTCACCGAATCCGAGATCGCCCAGCGCTACCGCGACCGCTTCCAGGCGGCCTCCGATGACGTCGATCGTCTGCATCAGGTTGCCGACTCCGGTCTCGGCTACCTGTCGACCCACCTGATCAGCACCGAGCATGGTGGCAAGCCCAAGGTGGACTACTACCCAGGCTGGGTCAGCTTGGCCGCGGTCCCCGCCGTCCGCGGGGTCTATTCCCTGATCACAAAGGCGGAGCGAGACGCGGCGCTCAACCGCTTCTTCACACTTGCAGGGGAAGCGATCACGACCAATATTCAACCGAAGCAGCCCGTTCTGGTCGGCCGCCGCCAAGTCCGCTTCGAGGGCGTCCCGACCGGCCAGCTCCACCAGGACGGCAGCTTCTTCGCGGCACGGCCCCTCAACATCCGAAGCAGCCGGCAGGACCCCGACGGCCCCGAAATTCTGTACCAGCGCGGCCTGGAACTCGATCTCGTAGCCCTAGTGCAGACATCGGCGGCCTGGGCAGCGGAGACCGGCGCAGCCGGGGACCTCATTGTCTCAGCGGCCTTCCACCGCTTCGACGACAACAACGCTCCGGTACACCTGCTGGTGTCGGAGCACGCCTTCCACCACGGCCTCCCGACACCGCTCCCGGCGACCCCAGCCCAGACCACAGCGAATCTCGCAGCGATCATCAATGACAAACGAGAAGCTGTCGTCGCGGCCTATGCCCTCGCCTCCGACCTGCTGGCGGACATGGGCACCCACCAGCCTCATGCCCTGACCCCCGACGGCGATGTCCTGCTCGACCGGCTTGGTGACTTCCGCCATCAGCTCACTGGCTGGATCAGCTAACGCCGACAGCACAAAGTCCCGGGACCCGTCCGTCCCCGGACTTTGCAGGATCCGGCTCAGCGGCTCACCACAACTACTTCACGCCCACTTCAGGCCCAGTTCCCGTAGGGCGTCGAGCTGTTCCGGGGTGAGCCTGTCCCGCCTCGATTTGGCGGCCGTGGCCTGCAGGATGAGTCTCGGGTCAGCTTTGGCGGTGCTGGATTTCCGGGTCGCTTGCCAGTCTGTCGGGAAGCTGTGTCCTTTCGGTTATATTGCAATCGAGCAGCATGTCGACTGTTAGGTATACAGCTCCTATGAGGTTCGATCCTTCGAGGTTGGTGCTCTGAAGTTTGGCCGTAATGAATCCGGATTTCCGTAGGTCTGTCCGGCTGAGCTTGGCTTGGGTCAGGTTGCTTCCGAGAAAATTCACCTCCTGCACGGATGCGTCTCGGAGGAGTATGTGGGTGAGATTAGCTTTGACGCAGTAAGCTTTGTCGAAGTTAGCCCCATCTGCCCTAGCGTTGCTCAGGTCGGCGTTAGAAAAGTCCGCCCTCGAGAGGCAGGCTCTTTCGAGGTTCGCATGCTTGAGGTTGGCGCCGCTAAGATCAATCCTGATGCGCTCAGGTCTTTCTGGGCGTCGACCTAGGACTGACAGGGCGGCTTGCGCGTCGTCCCTGATGCGGGCTTCAGGCTGGCCTGTTCTGTCTTCCTTCGGCATGAGCCGGATGAAGGCGGCAAGTACTTCAACGATCGCCTCGTGGTCTTTTTCGCTGTCCTTCATGATGCGTTCGAGGGCGTAGATGCCGCCGAGTCGTTCGGCGAGTTCCTTCGACGCCATGAGCTTGATTGCTTCGACGTAGCGTCCCGTGACTTGGCCTTCGCGTGCGAGTTCGACCTGTTCCTGGTCTCGTTGCTGCGTCTCTCGCAGAATGGTCTCGAACTGCTTTTGGTTCTCGGTGAACTGCTCTTGGGTGTGTTTGAACTGGTCGCGTTCAAGCCGGTGCTTTTCGCGGGTGTAGTAGAGGCCTGCTGCGGTGAAGCCGCCTGCGGCGAGAGCGATGAGCATGGTTCGGAAGCCGGTGATGATGATGCCGGCGCTGGAGACGAGCTCGTGGTTCTTGTCTCGCAGGTGGTGGCCTTCGATCCACCAGGGTCCCCAGATGAGGAGCACGGTGAAGGCGATGGAGCCAGCTGTTCCGCCCACGACGAAGCGGGCGCGGCGGTGCTGGGCGTGGACTTTCACTGCGTCTTCGTTGTCCGCATCGGGCTTGGCTCGGTCGAGGTAGGCCCAGGCGAGGTCGGCGATGAGGACTGCAGCCGCGACTGTGAGCGCGGTGGCGGGCAGGTCGCGCGACTCGATCCAGCCGACGAGGCTTGCGGGGTTCATGCTCGGCATGATGTCCGTGCCGTCGTAGCGGCATGCAGTGATTGCCCGTTTCAGAGGTGGAGTTGAGTAGCGTGCCCTGTGCGCGCAGCCGACTGCGGGAAGGGGCAGGCTCGGCAGATGGCGGGCCCCGGCGGGCCCCTGTTGTACGGGTTGGACCCCAGTGATCAGCGTGTGGGATGCCGGTGGTGCGCGACGTCGTGCACAGCAACGCCTGCGGACGACCGGCGTCACGCCCACGCAACCCCCAGCTCCCGCAGCGCGTCCTGCTGGTCGGCGGTGAGTTTGTCCCGCCTCGATTTGGTGTTCGAAATCCACACACCCAGCTTCACGGTCACCGGCTCCGCCTCGCCGTCGACCACGGTCTCTTCGCCGTGCCCCCTCGGCACCGGCCGGTCGGCGCCCTCCCGCTCCACCCACTGCGCGAGGGCCGCCAGGCCCCGCTGGAACGCCTGCTGCGCCTTGGCGGACCCCTTCGCCGCACCGACCGCCGCCGCTGGGGCGGGAGACGGAGTCTCAGCGGGCTGCACGCCCAGTGCGGCCAGCCGCTCCTGCTGTTCGGTGGACAGCTGCTTCCAGGTGCCCGGCTCCTGCTGCCGCCAACGCCACTTGCCCACGTCATCACCCTCGAACACGACACCCGGGGCGATGTAGGGCAGGACCCCGTCGGCCGCCCCCGCGCCCAGAAGGCCAACTTCTGCGGGCCTTCGCTTCCCATTAGGCCTACTCGTCCCGCGGCAACCGGGCCCACCTGCGTCAACGCGGCATCAAGGCAGTGATTCCCGAGAAGAAGGACCAGGCCTCCAACCGGAAGAAGAAGAAGGGCTCCGGGGGCGGTCGCCCCGTCAGCCACGACGCCGCCCTCTACAAGGAGAGGAACACCGCCGAGCGCCTGATCAACAGGCTCAAGGCCTGGCGAGGCATCGCTACCCGATACGACAAGACCCCGGACAGCTACCTCGCCGGCCTCCACCTACGAGCCTCGATCATCTGGATCGAAGACCTCACCCGGACCACCAATTGATCACGACTCAATATGCGCCCTAGCGGCCCCGCCCCCCGGAACACCGTCAGACAGCAGGTCTGGGCGAAGACCGTCAGACGAGATCCTTGAACGCGTCGTCAGTTTTCGGAACAGTGTTCCTGGCGCAGAAGACTGGCGGCGTCCCGGGGGCTTGGTGAAGCCGCCGGGACGCCGCCGCGGGTCATGCCAGGCCGTGCCGATGAGGTTTATGGTCTCGGCCCGGTGGGGTGGGGTCAGCGGTGGTGGTGGCCGCCGCCGTGGCCCCGGCCCCAGGACTCGTCGTCGATGCGGCGGCCGTTGTCGTTGCGCAGGGTGGCGGTGTCGGAGCGGTTGTCCCACACGTAGTGACTGCGGTCCTGGTAGAGGTGGTGGTGGTTGTCGCGGCCTTCACCGGTGTGGACACGCACGGTTGCGTGGCCGTCCAGGCGGTAGTGGCGGAAGGTGTAGGTGCGGCCGTCCTCATCCGACAGCGTCCAGCCCTGGAGGTTGACGGCGCGCCGGCCGGTGTTGGTGATGTCGACCCATTCCTTGTTCAGGGAGCGGTTGGAGCGGCTGTCGTAGCCCGGCGAGTCGTACTGCACGGCGCTGATTTCGACGTGGGAGCGTCGGGCCTGCTGGTGACTGCTGTCCGCGGTGGCGGGCAGGGCGGTCGCGCCGAGCGCGGCGCCGACAGTGAGTACTGCCGCGGTGATACGGCGGGTGGAGCGAGAAGGCATGGACGTCCCCCAACTGTGAGCCCCCGTTGGCCGGCCCTGACCGGCCACCGAAGACGGTGTTGCGTTCCCGGCGAGTGCCGAGGACCCACAGCTTGGCCGCGCCCCACCCCACACGGCAGGTGTCCCGCTTGATGTTGCTGTATGTGGACATTTCAGTGACTGTCAGATGAGACCCTCATCTATCCGGCGGACGGGCGCGGGCAGTTCGGTGTCCGGTGCATCCACGCCCGGAGAGTGCCGTGAAAGCGGTTTCCAGCTCCCGCCGCGCCTTCACCGCGCTCCCTTCGCGCCCCTGGGCAAAGTTCTCGCGGACTCGTAACAGGGCAGGGGCCCGCGGCTTCGCTCTGCTGTTCCACCACGCGCGGAAGGTTCGATTCCCGACACCGCGCTGGTGGAGGAACAGCTCGTACTCCCGTACCGGAAGTTGACCCGCCGCCCGTGCCTCGGGCCGGTTGCCGCCCGGTGGGTCCACACCACGGTCATGCACGGCGGCCCGGTCGACCAGTCCACGGACGCGGAGATCACCGCCGTCGTCGACCGGGTCGGCGGGGCCTGTGTCACGATCGCGCCGTTCGATCTGCTCTACGACCGGCCGTCGGTCGGCTCGGTCGCGGTGGAGTGCGCGGCGCGGCCCGGCGTGCCGGCCCGCCGTCTGTGGGAGCTGACCACCCGCGTCGACGCCGACGTCACCGGCGGGCGCTTCCCACGGATCCCCGCCGACGGCTACTGCCCCCACGCCTCGCTCGCCTACGGGGCGGGCGGCCCTGAGCGTGCCGACCGCCGCGCGATGAAGGCCTGGCTGTCCGACAACCGGCCAGGCCTCGGTCACCCGTCACGCGCTGCGTTTCCTCGTCGCTGTCTTCTTGGCGGTCTTCTTCGTAGTGGTCTTGGCGGGTGTCTTCTTTGCTGTGCTCTTGGACGTGGCCTTCTTCTTCGGGAGTTCATGGACGGCGGCGTCGTCCTCGCCGCAGGAGGACTTGGCCTTCTTCACGGACGCTTCCAGCGCGGCCATCAGGTCGACGACTTTCCCGGCCGATGCCTCCTGCTCCGGCATCTGGGGAGGGGCGGTTCCTTCCCGCTTGGCTTTGATGACTTCGGCGAGGGCGTCCGTGTAGTGGTCCTCGAACTCGCTGCCTTCCAGGCTGTCGCAGCTCATGTGGTCGATGAGCGCGCGGGCGCCCTCGATCTCATCGTCCGACACGTCCACGGCGCCGGGGGCCAGCTCCTTGGGGGAGCGGATCTCGTCGGGCCTGTGAGCGATCATGAAATTCCCCAGGTGGGGCGGGTTTTGTGAGGTCTCGGGAGATCTTTGACGTGGTGTATTCAGTACATCCTTGACGCTGGCGGCCTGTTGGTGATCTCCTCCTCCCTGTTGTCGATCTTCGGTGGGGGCATGGGGGGATCCGATCGGGCATGGCTGGCTGAGCAGCGGTTCCAGGCGGTGCGCGAGGTGCGGGCAGGCTCGCCGATCACGGAGGTCGCGGTCCGTTACGGAGTTTCGCGGCAGACCGTGCACAACTGGCGGCGCCGCTATGAAGCAGGCGGCATGCCCGGCCTGGACGAGGTCTCGCGCCGCCCGCATCGCAGTCCGCATCGGGTGGCGGCCGAGGTCGAGGCCGAGATATGCGGGCTCCGGCGGGCCCATCCGCGCTGGGGTGCTCGCCGGATCTCCTTCGAGTTGGGAGAGCGCGGTGTGAAGCTGGTGCCCTCGAAGGCCACCGTGCACCGGGTGTTGACACGCAACAGCCTGATCGTTCCTCAAGATCAGAACCACCGCCGCAAGTACCGGCGCTGGCAGCGCGAGGCCCCGATGCACCTGTGGCAGATGGATCTGGTCGGCGGGATCTTCCTGGCCGACGGGCGCGAGTGCAAGATGCTCACCGGTATCGACGACCACTCACGGTTCCTGGTCGTGTCCGCCGCCCCGTCGGGACGGGCGGTCTGTGAAGCGTTCGCCGCGGCGATGCGCCGGTACGGGATCCCGTCCGAAGTGCTCACGGACAACGGAAAGCAGTTCACCGGACGGTTCACCAAGCCGCGGCCGGCCGAGGTCCTCTTCGAACGCATCTGCCGGGAGAACGGCATCACCGCAAGGCTGACGAAGCCCCGTTCACCCACCACGACCGGGAAAATCGAACGGTTCCATGCCACCCTGCGGCGCGAACTCCTCGACGATTCAGGGCCGTTCGCTGATCTTCCCGCCGCCCAGGCGGCCATCGAATCCTGGGTTCACGCCTATAACCACAGGCGGCCCCACCAGGCCCTGAACATGGCCACCCCGGCCAGCCTGTTCCGCCCCATCCGGCGCCAGCCCGGTGATCCCGCGCCCTCGGTCGGTGCTCCGGCCGTGCCCCAGGTCACGCCGACAGCCCCCGCCGAGCCGGCCCCGGCAGCACTACCGGCCGCCAAGGCGGTGCTGCCCTTCAGCCAGAACGCGGTGGAGTTCGACACCGTGATCGCCTCCACCGGTGTCCTCAACGTCCTGCCCCGCATCCAACGCCTGCGCATGGCCCCGAAGTACGCAGGACACCCCGCGCACGTGTGGGCCGACGAGTTCAGCATCCACGTGCAGATCGGCGGCGAACACGTCCGCACTGCCGCGTCCAACCTGACCGCCACCGACTTGGAAGAACTTCGCCTGCGCGGAGCCCACCCGGCGGGACCGCCCCCGGCCGCGACCAGCGCGGCACGCGGCAAGAAGCCCGCCGCCGACGCAGTGGTGGAGCTGACCCGCGCCGTCGACGGCGCCGGCTTCTGCCAACTCGGCGGCCAGGCCCTGAAAGTCGGCACCCCGCTGGCCCGCCGCCAGGTCACGATCCGCCTGGACGGACACCTGGCCCACATCGTCGCCGACGGCGTTCTCGCCAAGACTCTGCCCTCGCCTATCGCTCCCGAGGAACGCACCCGCCTGCGTGGCGCCCGTACCGCCGCCGACCCGCTGCCCGCTCCGGCCCCCGGGCCGATCAGCGTCACGCGCCGCGTTCCCCGCGACGGCGTCGTCATGATCACACGCCAGCGGCTCCGGATCGGCCGCACCCACGCCGGGAAGACCGTGCACGTCATCGTCGAGGACACGCACTTCCGCGTCCTGCTCGACGGCGAGGAACTCTGCCTCCACCCCCGCGACAGCAAGCAGCCCGTCACCCGCTTCCGAGCCTACGCAGCCAGGGACAGCACCAACGGGGCGTCAACGAAGTCCTGAGAACATCACGTCAATGAACTCGTGAGACCTCACATCACACCCCGGCGGCCGGTCGGCTGCCGGGACCCCGCGCCACCTGCCGACAGGTGACGCGGGGTGCTTTGGGTGAATTGGGCGTGCACTTCCGATGACTGGCTGTTCGGTTTTGCGGCCGCGACAGGCGGTAGGTATCCGGTCATTGCCGATGCTTGGCCCAGGCGGCAGCCCGATGTGGCTCTGTCGGTGAGTCGCGGGGTCTGGCACAGATCTTGGGGAGTGGTCACGGCGGGTCAGCATCGTGTTCGGCAGGTCCCCGGATCACCGGCGTCGTTGACTGGGCGGCGACATCCTGGGGCCCAGCGGACCTCGATGTCGCGCACTGCTCCACCAATCTCGCACTGCTGCACGGCCCGGCGTGGGGTCTGCGGTTCGCTGAGGCGTATGAGGAGGCCGGCGGGGTGCTGGCAGCGGCCGCGAGCGAGCGGCTGTACTGGCAGGTTCGGGACGGGCTGGCGTTCTCAGAAGAAGTGCAGTTGGTGGCGCAGCCATGGCGGGAGGCAGGGAGGACAGAACTGACGACGCGAGCCGTGGAGGAGCGGCTGGATGCCTACGTCACCGCCCTGATGGACGCGCTGGGCTGAGCCAAGGCGGGCCGGGGCGCGGGCACGGGCAGCGAGCCGCCGCTGCCCGTGCCCTACCTCGATTCGAACAGCGGCATCACCCGCCGTGACCACTCCCCAAGATCTGTGCCAGACCCGAGTCGCGATGTCGTTTGTCGTTGAGTGCGGATGGCACTGTCGTGTCGGCGAAGGTGGGGCCCGGGCCGGTGGGTTGATCGGTCCGCGATTCTTGATCGCTGCCGAGCCGGCTGATTGGCTGGCCGGCATGACTGAGCTCGGACCCGTTGCCTGGCCCCCTGCCCCGATCAGGACCGAGAGGCTCGTACTCCGTGAGCCCGAGGCCCGGGACCGGGCGGCGTTCATCGAGCTGCTGGCGTCGCCAGAGGTGCACACCTACCTCGGCGGCCCCCGGCCGCGTGACGAGCTTGAGCGCGAGATGCCCGGGGCGCCCGAGCGGTGGCCCGGGAGTTTCGCCGTTGATCTCGACGGGGCGATGATCGGCCAGATCCTGCTCAGGAGAGCACCGGAGCACCATCTCCCGGCTGCCGCCGGGAAGGCCGATCTCGGCTACCTGTTCCTGCCGCGAGCGTGGGGATTCGGATACGCCGCCGAGGCGTGCACGGCCGCACTCGACTGGTTCGACGGCGTCCTTCCCGGCGAGCCGGTGGTCCTCGCCACCCAGACCGCCAACATCGGCTCGATGCGCCTCGCGGCAAAGCTGGGGTTCACCGAGGTGGAGCGGTTCCATGCCTGGGACGCCGAGCAATGGCTCGGCCTGCGATCCCCGGTCACGCCTGAGCTGAGACGCTGTGTCTGAGTCTCGCTTGACACATCGACTAGCACTTCAGTGCCAGGCCATGAGCTTGGAAAGCCTCGGCCGGAAGTAGTTGGTCGCAAGCTGGTGAAGGAACCGGAGGAGGGGCGGCGGACATCTCCTAAGCGATCAAGCTTGAGGAGACTGTGCAGTGCGGATCTACATCAGTGTGGATATGGAAGGCATCACAGGGCTCGTGGACGCTGATGATGTCCAGCCCGGCGGCCGGGACTATGAGCGTGGACGGCTGATGATGGCGGAGGACGTCAACGCCGCCGTTCGTGGCGCCGTCGCGGCCGGTGCCACAGAGATCACCGTCAACGATGCACATGGTCCGATGCGCAACATCGTGCCCGAGTCGCTGCATCCGGCAGCCCGCCTCATCCGTGGCAAGCCCAAGCAGATGCTTATGCTCGAAGGCCTCACCTTCGAGCACGACGCCGTGATCTGCGTCGGCTACCACTCGCGGGCCGGCGAGCTCGGTGTGCTGAGTCACAGCTTCATGGGGCACGAGATCGAGGACATGTGGCTGGACGGCCGGCCCGTGGGCGAGATCGGCCTGGCCCACGCCACCGCGGCCGCCATCGGCGTTCCGGTGGCAGTCCTCACCGGTGACGACTGTGCCTGCGCAGAGATGACGGAATGGGACGCGTCGGTGACGACCGTGGCCGTGAAGTACGCGCGGGACCGATTCGCGGCAGATCTACGGCCAGCGGAAGAAGCACGTGCGGCAATCGAGAAAGCGGTCGCTGTCAGTCTCTCCACAGTGCCGAAGGCGTCAGAGGTCTCTGGGGACCTGTCCGTCCTCACAGTCCGCTGGCAGTCGGCTTCAGTGGCCTCGACGCTCCTGGGAATTCCGGGGGTCACATTGGCAGACACGCGGACCGTCCAGGCGCAGGGCGCCCTGCCCAGCCTCTATCGGCTCTTCGGCGTGTGGACGCGAGTGGCTGCCTCCCTGACCAACCAGCAACCGTATTGCTGACCGCCACGACAACCGCTGGGCGGCTATTGAGTCTCACCCTCGTCGAGGCTCGTTCGGAGCCATGCCCCGGATGTGACTCGGGTGCGGCTCTTCTGCAGTGAGCTGGTGATGCCGTGCGCCGTTGCCGTTCGTGGTCGGACGGCGGATCGTCGTGTCTCAGGACGTGGTCTTGGAGGCGGCGATGGTGTCGTGGTTGGAGGAGCTCGATCGGCGAGAGGCTGCCGCGCGGGTGGAGATCGCCGAACTGCGGGACCAGATTGAGGAGTTGACCAGGCGTCTCGCTGAGCGGGAGGACGTGTTGTCCCGGCTGCAGATCACGCGGGAGACGATGACCGAGATCCTGTCCGGCGACGAGGCGGTCTCGGTCGCCGGGGCGGAAGCGGACGCGGGCGAGGCGGAGATGGAGAAGCACCGGTTGCCGGCGAGATCGCCGGTCGGGGTGCGGCTGGTTCCGCACTGGACGCCCGAGCTGGCCGTGGAGGTGCTGCCGGGTTCGTACCGGGACGTCGTCGAGGTCCTCCAGGACGCGGTGCATCCGATGCGGGCGCACCACCTGTGTGCCGCGCTGGGTCTGTCGACGGACAAGAGCAAGGTGGAAGGTTTCCGGGCGAAGCTGAAACGGCTGGTCGAGCGGGGCTGGTTGGTGGAGGAGGAACCGGGACTGTTCACGCTGTGCCAAGGTCTGGCGGCGGCCGGGGATGCGCCGGAGCAGGCCGGGGCTTCGGCCGTGCGCCGCCGCGCCGATGTGGGGTCGGGCTCTCGTCCCTAGCGTCGAAGGTGCCACCCATTCGTCTGCCCGGAAGCGAGAGCCCGATGACCGCAGGCTATGCGGACGCCGCGTCGGCTGACCCCTTTGACCAAGCCGCTTCTTTCCTCACTTGTCTCATAGATTCCCTCTCCCGTCCCGAAGCTCTGCTCCTGTCCCATGAACGGGTGGAGGAAGACGCCGAGAACGGGGCAAGGGAGCTGGCCCGTCTCCTCCTGCAGGGCCACTTCGACCTGCGCGCCCGCCGGGAGGAGGCCGAACTGGCGGCCCTCGACGCGGGCGGGCGGGCCGCACTCGCCGCGGGCCGGACCCGGCTGGAGAAGGAGCACCGGCGCCAACTGGTGACCGTGGTCGGGCCGGTGACCGTCACCCGGTGCGCGCTGCGGGACTGCCCAATTGCTATCCGGCCGACCAGGTGCTGGGGCTGCCGCGCGAGCGGCACAGCCTGGGACTTCGGCGTCTGGTCGTGCTGGAAGCGGTCCGCGGCTCCTACGATCACGCCCTGGAGGCGATCGAACGCCGTTGCGGGGCGCGGGCCGTGGGCAAACGCCAGGCCGAACAGCTCGTGCGCGCAGCCGCGGTGGACATCGCGGCTTTCTATGCCGCCCGCACCCCTGACCCGGCAGCGAGCACGACGCTGCTGGTGCTCAGTGTCGACGGCAAGGGGATCGTGATGCGCCCGGGGCATCTGCGGGAGGCGACGCGGAAGGCGGCGGAACGGGCGACGCGCACGTTCCGGACCCGTCTGTCCACCGGAGAGAAGACCTGCCGCAAGCGGATGGCCACGCTGGCTGTCGTCCACGACGCAGATCCGGCTGTGCGCCGGCCGCACGACATCATTGCCCCGCCCGGCGGCCGCACCACCCGCCGCGCTCCGCGCAAGGGGCCCAAGGCCCGCGCGAAATGGCTAACCGCCTCGGTTCAACACGGCGCGGACCAGGTCATTGCCGCCGCGTTCGACGAGGCACAAGCCCGTGACCCGCAGCACCACCGGTGCTGGGTGGTCCTGGTCGACGGCGCTGAGTATCAGCTCGAGTTGATCCATGTGGAGGCCGCCCGACGGGGCGTCACCATCCATGTCGTTCTCGACGTCGTCCACGTGATCGAGAAGTTGTGGGCGGCCTCGCGGTGTTTCCACACCGCCACCGATCCGGACGCCGAGACATGGGTCGGGGCCAAGGCCGCCCGGATCCTGGCCGGCGACGCCCTCGGCGCCGTCAGCAGCATCCGTGCACAAGCCGACCGGCTGGGCCTGTCCGCAGACCAGCGGGCCGCAGCGAACAGGGCCTGCCGCTACCTGGAGAACAACGCCGCCTATCTCCACTACGACAAGGCACTCGCGGCCGGATGGCCAATCGCCAGCGGCATCGTCGAAGGCGCCGCACGTCATCTGGTGGCCGACCAACTCGATATCACCGGCAGCAGGTGGACCGTCCCCGGAGCCGAAGCCGTCCTGACCCTCCGGGCCCTCATCAGCAACGGCGACTTCCCGCAGTACTGGATCTTCCACACCCGCAGAGAGCGCGAACGCCTCTACCCCCGGCCCGACCAGCACAACTACGAACTCCTGGCCTGACCGACGGGCTCACTCCAGAAGAGCCGCACCCATGTGACTCTCATCACCTGATACGCTCCCGCCCGGCACTCAAAGCGACACCGAGCACCCTGCGAACAGCGGCACGGGCTGACGGTTCCGCCCGCCGCCAAAGAGACGTGACCTGCGAGGGACACGGAGTTCGCGGCGACAACCGCCCGTGATCTGCAGCCAGATCACACCGGCGTCCCGCATCACGTGCAGCAGCTGCCGCTTGCCGGTCAGGTCCAGACCCTCGAACCGCTTCTCCCCGAGATAGCACATCTCGCAGTCGAAGTCACAGCCGAGGTTGATCTCGTATGTGGCGCGGCTGAACTCGTAGGGGCCCGCCTCGCGCAGCAGCACCGCGGCTGCGGCCGACGTGCCGCTCAGGTTGATGCTCCATTGCTGTCGGGCAGCGTTCCTTAGCCATACGGGCACTTGCTGATCGTCAGCGGCGGCGGCCTGCAGCTCGGCAAACCTGGCCGCGGACAGTTGAACGGCCTTCGGACTTCCGGGCCGCAGGACCAGGTGCCGGTCGCGGTACGGAGTGGCAACAAGCTCGTGCATGGTGCTTTCCCTTCGCCTTGACGAGGCAGTGGGCGGGCCCGCACCCTCCCAGTCATGGGCCCACCAGGGTGGTCGGAGCCTCCTCTCCGCAGAGCGGCCCGACCGGGTCAGGCGGGAAGGCGCTGAGCTCCCGCCTGATGGTTCGGTGGCTTCAGAAGCAGGTCATCCGTGGTGCCCTCCGATGGTGTCGGATCTCTGGGTGGTCCCGGCGGCCGGTCGGCTGCCGGGGCCCCGCGTCACCTGCCGACAGGTGACGCGGGGGTGCTTGTGGGGTGCGGTGGCCACGAGCCGCCGCACCGTGGTCTACGGGGACGAGGCCTGCCGGGGGCTGTCTTCGAAGCGTCGACGCCAAATTTCCGGCTGCTCGCTCTCCGCCGTCGTCGGCATGAGATCGGGCCGGGTCCATACCTCGTTGAACACGTGGAGCCCTACGTCGCCGATGAGCTGCGTCACGGCGTCGGTGCTTCGTTTAAGGACCGGTTTGATCTTCTTCGGTACAGGGGAGCTGGCGAGTTTGCGCCACAGCTCGGAGGCGTCCGGGGATGTCTCGTCGGTCGTCACCGGCGCACCGAAGATCTCGGTCGTGATCTGCCGGTCTGCCCAGTAGGCGTGCCCTTCGAGCAGGAAGCTGTAGGCCCGGTCTGCGACTCCGCGCCGCATCGGGAAAAAGGTCTCTTGGTCGTCCCACAGCTTGCCGTTGGCCGCGTACTGCGCCAGATGCGTCATCTCGTGGGCCAACAGCTTGTGCAGGAGGGGCCCGTTGCCGAGTACACCCGCGTGCCGGAGTGCTTCAGGCACGATGACCAGCTCGGGATGGCCGGCGACGAGGTCGACGGCCTCGCCGAGCATCATCGGCCAGAACGCGAACCGCGTGGAGAGTATGACCTTGCGCTTGCCTCGGGCTTTCACGCTGCCCCAGGGGAAGATACTGAGCTGTTCGACTTCGTCGCGGAGCCGCTGCAGTGAGCGCTTTTTATGCGCCTTCTTCCAGTCGTCGACCGCCATGAGGCGGATGACTGCGCGATGGGGCAGCCGTAACCCCGTGACTGTCTCGACCAGGGGACCGGTCACCTCGGCAATGGCCGACAGACGGTTCCCGAGGTCGCCGAATTCGGGGCCGGCGTCCTGGAGTACAAGGTGGTACATGGGCTCGACAGCTCCAAGATGGTGGAGGAACGCGGGATGGTCAGGGCGCACCGTCGGTGTCCTTGATCGCGGGCGGTAGACGGGCGACGCCTCCGTATACGTCCGTCGGCTGCGGGTTGGTGCCCGGTTCGGGGCGCCACAGGGGGCAGGAGACGAGGCCCGGCTCCATCAGGTAGAGCCCCTGGTAAAAGGCTTCGATCTGCTGAGGGCTGCGCAGTACGTACGGGACGGCGCCGGTGTCGTCGTAGCCCTGCTGGGCCTTTTTGAGGTCGGCGTCGGTGTCGGTGCCGTCGTAGTGCACGAAGTAGCTGCCCGACGGCAGGGCTGCCAGGAGGCGGCGCACGATCGACCTGGCCTCGTCGTAGTCCTGGATGTGGCCCAGGATGCCCATCAGCATCAGCGCGACGGGCTTGTCGAAGTCGAGGATCTTGCGCGCCGCCTCGATGATCTTCTCGGGCTCGTGCAGATCCGCGGCAACGTAGTCGGTGACGCCCTCAGACCCGCCCCTGAGCAGGGCGGCAGCATGGCTCAGGACGAGCGGGTCATTGTCCACATACACGATCCGCGACCGTGGTGCCACGCGCTGGGCGACCTGATGAGTGTTGTCCTCCGCAGGCAGGCCGGTGCCGATGTCCAGGAACTGACGGACACCCAGCTCACTCGCGACGAACGCCACCGCGCGGACCAGAAAAGCGCGGGAGGCGCGGGCCATCGTCTCGATGTTCGGCGCGATCTCGCGGTAAGCGTCGCCCGCCACCCGGTCGACCTCGTAGTTGTCCTTCCCGCCCAGCCAGTAGTTCCAGATACGGGCCGAGTGCGGCACCGTCGAGTCGATCCCGTGCGGGGGGCTCGGAGAACCCAGGTTTTCAGGCACGGTCGAACCCCCGCCGCAGCTCTACGTCCGTGACCTCGTCTGCCGCCGCGGCGCATTCGATCTCACCGGCGTGCAAGTAGTGGCCTGCCACATCGGATCCGAATGCCGCGCGCACGATGGGACTATCGACGAAGGGGGTCAGTGCCTCGTCGAGGCTGCTGGGTATCCGCCTGTGCGGGGCGAGTGTTTCGTAGGCGTCGCCTGTGCAGGGCGAAGGCAGCTTCGGCTTGTTGCGGATGCCATAGATGATGGAGGCGATCGTCGCGGCCAGAGCGAGATAGGGGTTGGCGTCGGCGCCCGCGAGCCGTGATTCCAGGTGCGTGTTCGCATGGTGGCCGGCGACTCGGATGGCGCAGCTGCGGTTGTCCCGCCCCCACAGGAAACTCGTGGGGGCAAACGAGTGCGGGGTGAAGCGCCTGTACGAGTTGCGGGTGGGCGCGTACAGCGGGGCCATGAACGGCAGCCCGCAGAGCAGTCCGGCAATGGAGTGCTGCATCAGCTCGGACAGCTCACCGTGCCGCCGTGCGGCAAACACCGGCTGCTCGTCGCGCCACAGGGACACGTGGAGGTGCATGCCGCTGCCCACACCGGTCTGCGGGGCGGCCATGAACGTGGGGGCGAGGCCGTGCTGCTCGGCGAGCGGACGGACGGCGTGTTTGTGGAAGGCGTAGGTGTCGCAGGCCCGCACCGGGTCGCCGTACGGCCACGTCACCTCGACCTGCCCGGCTGCCCCTTCCGTTTTGATGGCCTCGACCGGGCAGTCGGCCACGGTCATGGCCCGTTGAAGGTCGTTGAAGAACGCGCTCAGCACCGGCGGATGGTCGAGCGCATAGTCGAGGTTGTAGGGGGACACCGGCGTCAGCTCCCGGTATCCGCTGCGGCGGGCCTGCGCCGGGGTGCCCTGGTAGAGCATGAACTCGCTCTCCACGCCGACTTTCGCCGTCAGTCCGAGGTCGGCGAGCTGCTGGAGCTGATCGCTGAGAATCTGCCGCGGTGCGACCTCGACAGGCCGCCCGTCGGGGTGGAAGGCGTCGCCGAGCGCGAGGACGGTGCCCGGCAGGTAGCTCAGGCGGCGAAGGGTGCTCATGTCAGGTGTGACGCGCAGGTCGCTGAATCCCTCATGCCAGCCCGTGAGGGGGTATCCCCGCTGCGGATTCATGTCCACGTCCGTGGCCAGGACGTACTTGCACATCTCCAGCCCGAACCCCTGCTGGGCCAAGAAGTGCGCGGCGTTGACGATTTTGCCCTTCAGCGCGCCCCGCATGTCGGGGACGCCGACCAGTACCGAGTGGATCTCGCCGTCCTGTACGAGCTTGCTGAGAGCAGGTGGCGTCAGGCGGGGCGGGGGCGTCATGGTCTCCTCGCTCATCACACCACTCCCTCGGACATTGCGATCGTCTCGGCTTCAGTGCCGAGCGTCGGGATCTTGTAGGAGCGCCGGCCCTTGGTGATCCACATGAGCCATGCGAGGAGCAGGACGGCTGCCAGGGTGATAAGGGCGTAGTTGAACGTCACCACGGTGACCGGTGACGCCTGCGGCAGGCAGACAACGACGGTCAGGACGCACACGTAGCCGACGGATATCCAGCCCAGCGGCTTGCTCCAGCGGCCGAGGCTCCACGGCCCGGGCACGAACCTGTCGGAGTGCCGCCGCCGCAGGTAGACCGGGATCACGTACGCGGGTGTGATCCCGACGACGTTGATGGCGGTGACCGCTGCGTACGCGGTCGGTGAGTACAGGCTGGGCAGCGCCAGGACCAGCGCGATGCCCACGCACAGCCACACCGCGGGAACGGGGGTGTTACGGCTGCTGACGCGCCGCCAGGTCGCGGAGAACGGCAGCGCCCCGTCCCGTGAGAACGCGTACGCCATGCGGGACGCGGCGGCCGTCTCGGCGTTCCCACACAGCACCTGCGCCACGATGATGACCAGCAGGAGTACCTTCGCCACGCCCGTGCCCAGGACATCGATGAAGATCTGCGCCGGAGGGAAGCCGGTGCTGGTGGCCAGGGTGCCCGCGTAGTCCACGATGCCGGACGACAGTCCGGCCAGCAGAACGGCCCCGGCCACCAGCGACCAGGCGACGGCGCGGACCATGCCCAGCGGCGCCGCGATCTGTGCCTGCTTGGTCTCCTCCGACAGGTGGGAGGAGGCGTCGTAACCACAGAACGTGTACATGGCCGGCAGACAGCCCAGAGCGACCACGTACACGAGACTGTCGAAGCCCGTGCCGTTGTTGAAGTGCGTGAACACAAAGTCCGCGTTCTGCCGCTCGCCAGGAGCGAAGAAGAGCAGTCCGACGATCCCCGCCACGCCGAAGAGCTGCCACCACACCGAGATCGAGTTGAGCACGTTGACCAGGCTTATCTTGAATGAGTTGAGCGTGCCGTGCAGCAGCAGAATGCCGACGAATATCAGCATCGTCGTCTCGGGCGTGGGCACCAGGCCCCACTGGAGGTTCGCGAACGCCCCGACGACCAGGGCGCACCCGTAGTCGATACCGCAGATCGCTCCGACGAGGCCCAGCAGGTTGAGCCAGCCCGTCACCCATGACCAGGCCTGGCCGCGCTCACCGCCGAGCCGGTAGGCCATGTAGTAGAGGCCGCCGGAGGTGGGGTACGCGGAGGTGACCTCGGCCAGGCACAGGGCGAGGATCAGCGTCATGAAGCCGATGCCGAACCAACCGCCCATGATGACGGCGGGTCCACCGGCGTTCAGGCCGAAGCCGTACATCGTCGTTCCGCCGGCCAGGATGCAGATCACGGAGAAGCTGATCGCAAAGTTGCCGAAGGCGCCCATGCGGCGGGTCAGCTCGGGCTTGTATCCGTGTTGGCGCAGCGTTTCGTCGTCGTCCAACACGCCGTTAGTTGATCGTCTGTGCAACATCGGATACCTCGCGAGAGAAGGAAGGGGTGAGCGGGTGCGGTGCCGCGGCAGCGTTGTCAGGGAGCGCGCGGGGCGGGGGGCTGGTCGGCTGGCGTAAGGCGCGTGGTAAATGCAAGGGGGGTCCTTTGACCGGATCGAAGGGGGACACGACGGCTGGTGTGGTGGGGGCCTCGGATGGTCATCGGCGGCGGCCTCCGGTGCTCAGCGCGGGACGCCGGGACTTGAGGAACTCCTCCTGCCACCACGCCGGCTCCTGAGCGACGTGGGCCCACGGTGCGGTGGTCGCGTGCGGGCCGATCGCCTCGAACACTGCGGTCGCATGGCCCACGCCGGTGGCTACGAGTGCGTGCGCGAGGTAGTTGAGATCGAGCAGCGAGCGAGTGTCGAGTTGCCCGTCCGCAGGCCGGGTCTGCTCGAACCAGTCGTACAAGGCCCGACGCGCGTAGTGGGCTTTGTCCTCGGTGACCCAGTACGCGAGCACGCTGGTGGTCTGCCTCGTGGCCCACCGCTTGCGGTACTGCTCGACGTAGGCGTACTGCGGCAACACCTTCAGCGGCGAGCCGCCGGGAACGATGGACGCCACGTACTGCGCGTAGGTGATCCCCTCCATGCCACGGGCGTGAATGACGGCGAGCATCCGGTGGAACGCCTCACGGTTGTGCGGATCCCGCTGGTGCACCTCCTCCAGCAGCCTCCAGGGCCCCGGCGGCAGCAAGTCCCTGCGCGCCAGCCAGTTCACCCTGCTGTGCGGAGCCGCCTGGTCGGTGTCGACCTGCGCGAGAGCCAGACGGCACAGGTGCGGTACCGGATCGTGCGGCCACCACTGCGCGGCGATACCGCACGCGTGCCGGGCCCTGAGGATGGCCTGTATGAGTTCCTGCTGCGGCACTCCGCGGTGATGGGCGACGATCACGCGTTCGGCCAGCACACGGGCCCGCATCATCGACGCGTTCCAGTTGTCCGGCTCCTCCTCGCACCACGCCTCGATCGCCTGGGTGTCGACTGCGCCGCGGCCCAGGGCCTGGCTGCGGCTGCACCGCAGCTCCCAGGTGTCTGTCGCGTCGAGCAGCGTCTTCGTTTCGAGCCACCGGCCCAGCCGCAGATCCTCCAAGGCGCGGCGCAAGTCCTCGTCCCGGCCGGCCGGGTGAGGAATCGTCAAGGTCATGTCACTTCTGGACATCGGTGCACCCCCGCATCGAACGGGCTGGGCGGGTCGCGGGAGCGCACTGGCCTGGTGCGCGTAAGGGGAGCATGGGGGTCAAATCCTCAAGGCAGGGGGTGAGGGCCGCCGGGCCACAGCCCGGCAGTGTCTATGGGGGGCAGGTCAGCTGAGGGGTGCTGTGACGTCGAGCGGCAACACGTCCGCGCGGAGCCTGCGCGCATACTCGGCGTGCGGTCCAAGGCCCAGGGCGTGACGGCGGTCGTCGAGCTGTCTGGGTTCCCTGACGCGGTAGAGGACCAGGGAGCCGTTGTGCGTCGGGATGTACAGCGTCCCGAACCGCTGCGGCTCACCACGGTTGAGGCACAGGCGGTCAGCCAGCAGGGCGTAGTGCTCGGGGTCGGCGTCCTGTTCGCGTACCGCCTTCTCCAGCAGGCCGAACGCACGGGCCTGCAACGCGCCATCCCCGCAGTACGTGGCGATCTGCCAGGCGGCCCGTGAGCCCCGCGCGCCCACGAGCCGGTAGCCCGGCCATCCGTGCTCTTCCAGCACCGTCCGCAGAAGCGCTACCTCCTTGGCGAATATGTCGGCGATGACGCGCGCCGCGGCGCCCGTTTTGGGCATGCTCGACTCGGCCTCCGCCGCACGCCACATGCAGCGCAAGAGATCCGTACCGAGGTCCGGGCGGGAGGGCTGAGGTTGCTTGGTCATGGAGGGTCGAATCCTCAAGGGCCGGGAGGTGAGGGCCGCCGACCCGCAGCCAGACGTGGACCTGTTCCTGTGGGGGAGCCAGGGCTGATGGCTGCGGGCCGGCGGCGTTTAGGGGGTACCGTCGAGCGGCGGCAGGACGAGGGAGCACCAGGTCGTCGTGCCGTTGTTCTTGACGCCCCAGTCGTCAGCGACGGCTTGGACGATGGCGAGGCCGCGGCCGCCCTCGTCCAAGTCGGTTGCAGTGCGTGGTATGGGAAACTCGTGCGAGCCGTCCCGAACTTCCAACTGCATGCGACCGTCGTCGAAGAGCATGCGCACACGGACATCGCCGCGGCCATGTCTGAATGCGTTGGTGACCAACTCCGAAACAAGGAGCTCAGCAGCCGCAACGAGATGCGGCGGCCAGCGGTCCAGCCCAGCCCGTACGGTACGACGCATTTCTCGCGGCCAGGCCGCGTCCGCAGGATCGACGGTGCCGTTTCCGGAACCGTTACTGCGAGCGAAAGCCACGTCAAAACCTTTACGCGGAATAAGCTCAAAGGAGGCGCTGGGGGGCGTCCGCGCGATGGTCGCAGTCGGTGTCATGCGGTTTTCTCCATGCGTCCTCAGTTGGCGATCAGCATCTGTGTCATCGGAGTGCTGGCTACGGAGCTCCTACGCTTTCAATTCCGGCAGTTGCCGTCACGGGCAACCGTGACCAAGTTTTCTGGACACGCACCGGCGCACTGACCAGGAACAATCTCTCTTTTGGACGACCGGTTGGGCTGCATCTCCCCGGTATCCCGGGTCACACCTGCCTAGTCGAGCAATGACACAGCTACCTTGAGTCCACGACACCTCTCAGGGAGCACGCCCATGAACGCCCCGTCGAAGCCCGGTTCCAAGGCAGACCGGGAAGCTCTCCGGCAGGACATGGCCAACGCAGGATGCGCACTGGCGGATGTCGCCGTCGAGATGCGCACCCGCTTCAAGATGCGTCCCAGGGAAGCTTGGCGACATGCCCACGGCTGGACACTCCAGGAGACAGCAGACCGCATAACCCAAGCCAGTGTCAGACGCCTAGGCGAGTCCGTCGCCGCCGACGCCTCTCTCCTGGGCAAGTGGGAGAAATGGCCAGGCCCTTCATCGCGTCGTCCCAGCCTCCCGGTCCTGTTTTCCATGGCCGAGGCCCTCTCATGCCGCGTGGAGGACCTGCTGGACTTGGAGGACCGACGTGCGCTTCCCGAGGCAGACCTGCATCTGCTCGCCCGTCACCCGTCGGCCGCCGAACCATCAAGCACGCCAACCACGTCGCCGCCCATCAATCCCGTGCCTAAACCGGTCGGCTTCAACCTCGTGCGTCTCGCCGCCGACGAGTCCGCAACCTGGGCGCAATGGGCGGAGGCCTCAAACGTCGGCGATATCGCCCTGGAACAACTGATGGCTGAGACTCGGTCGCTCGCATCGGACTACCTCACGTCAGACCCCGTCGCGCTCTTCGTCCGAACCCGAGCACTACGCGACCGTGTCTTCGCTCTCCTCGAAGGCCATCAGTACCCCCGTCAGTCGACCGACCTGTACGTCGCGGCCGGCTATCTGTGTGGGCTCCTGACGTGGATGTCCTCCGACTTGGGACAGCTGCGCGATGCAGACACCCAGGGCCGGACGGCATGGCTGTGCGCCGAGCTGGCCCGGCACAACAATCTACGTGCCTGGGTGCTTTCAACTCGCTCCAAGGTGGCGTTCTGGGATGGACGCCTTCGAGAGGCAATCAACTTCGCCCGGCACGGCGCCTCGTACCACACAACGGGCACGGTTGCAGTACTCCTCGCCTGCCAGGAAGCCGATGCCTGGTCCGAACTAGGTGCTCATGACGAGGCCTCGGCGGCGCTCGCCCATGCCGAAGACGCGCGTGTCGCAATGAGTGGCGAAGACGAAATCGGGGGCATTTTCGCCTGTCAGCCCGCGCGGCAGGAGAATTACGCGGCGGCCGTCCAACTGCGTATCGGTCGCTCCGCCGATGCCTTGGGAGCCGCAGACAACGCCCTCGCGCTCCTGGCTGTTCAGCCGGTCAGGGCCTACGGTACCGAGGCGCAGATCCACATCAGCCAGGCCGCGGCCCATCTCGCCACCGGCGAAACGGAGGGCGCCCTCGAAGCCCTCGCACCCGTACTCGCGCTTCCGCCTGACCACCGTCTGGAGCCCGTCACCCGCCGCCTCAGCGACCTGCGCGCCGGCATCGGCCGCCCCTACGTCAGCGGCACCACGGCCGTTGGGCTGCGGCAAGCCATCGAAGAGTTCTGCGTGGACTCCGCTCCGCGGCATCTCGCACTCTCGCCAGGGGAGGGCTCGGCCTGATTTGATCCCTGGCTATGACGACGCAACCCGAGACCATGCGGAACCACTGGTGGTGGCGGCCCGGCTGGAGTGTCGGCCGCCGCTTCTACACGTGGCATCTGACGTTCGAGAGCCAGGACGATGTGCACCGGCTCGCCGCCGAGTACCGGTCCGCGCTCGCACCTCTCGGAGACATCCTCACCCCGATCCCCGACCGGTGGCTGCATCTGACCATGCAGGGCATCGGCTTCGTAGGTGAAACCAAAGAGCAGGACATCCACGCCATCGTGGATGCAGCCCACGCGCGGCTGGCCACCATCCCAGCGTTCGATCTCCAGATCGGGCCTGAAGTGCTGGACCCGGAGGCAGTGCTCCTGCAGGTCCACCCTGACGGCCCCGTCCGAGCCGTCCGGAACGCTATCCGGGATGCCATCGGGGACGTCCTCGATGAGGTCCCGGAAGAGGCTGAGGGCTTCACCCCGCACATCTCCGTGGCCTACAGCGCCGGAAACGGGACCGCAGAGCCGATCGCGCAAGTCCTAGCCGACCGCAACCTCACTCCGGCGCAGGCTCGCATCTCCAGCGCAGAGCTCATCGTGATCCACCGGGACAACCAGATGTACGAGTGGGAGTCCTTCGCAAAGGTCCCCCTCGGCTGAGGGTTCCTCTGCCAAGCCGGGTCTTGCGCCCAGCGGCCGTGAGGCCCCCGTGGCGTGACGCGTGGCGTCAGCCGGCCCGGAAATATCCGGCTTCGCGGGTGCGGCGCACTGTTGGAACAGCTTCGGGTTACTCAGCCCTGCCAGGGACTCGCGAAGTTCGGCGTCGGCGTAGACCAGGACGCTCTTGAGCTGGTTGATGGCCTGAGTTTTGGACTTGATCGCGGATCCCTTCGCCAGCTTGAAGAGACGCAGCATCTCCACCGGTCCATCGCTAGTCTTCGCCGCGGCGGTGGCACGACCGGACAACACGGCACGGGCAGCTGCTTCGGCATCGATGGCGTCGGTCTTGCCGTGGCGCCGTCGGGCGGCCTTGTCGGGCTGATTCCGGATCGAACTTCCGTCGCTTCTCCGCCATGACCCCCCACTTCCTCTGCAGTCACGGTCTTCGCGCTACGAGGGGAGGGACAGCACCGTCTCTACCGTCCGGGGATCCGCGCCCGCGTTGCGGCTCCTGGGATCAATGCACAGTGCAGAAGCAGAAGGAGCCGAAGCACATCTTGCAACGGGGCTTGCCTTTGCATCGACAAGACTGGCCGCAGTCGACCCCCTCCGTGTGCTGCTTGACGGCCTCGGTATCGGCCTCGTCGTATTCCTTGCGGCAAGTGGAGCAGTTCGTCATGGCATCCGAGTGTGCCAGGAACTAGGCGAGCGTGTCCGGCTCCTGGTCCTCGACGATCGGTGTGCTAGGGAGCGTATTTGGTTGTGATCAAGGGGTGGCTCGTGTGAGGTCCTTGATCCAGATCATCGAGGCGCGAAGGTGGAGGCCGGCGAGGTAGCTTCCCGGGGTCTTGTCGTAGCGGGTTGCGATTCCCCGCCATGCCTTCATTCTGTTGATCGCGCGTTCGACGGTGTTCCGTTCCTTGTAGAGCCCGGTGTCGTGGCTGAGGGGCCTGCCGCCCCTGCTGCCCTTCTTCTTCCGGTTGGCGGTCTGGTCCTTCTTCTCCGGGATCACCGCCTTGATGCGGCGTTTACGCAGGTACGCGCGGTTACCGCGGGACGAGTAAGCCTTATCTCCGGCGACCGAGTCGGGCCGGGTGCGGGGACGGCCGACAGGCCCGCGCACCCGTACCTTTTCCAGGACGGGGATGAACTGCGGGCTGTCTGCGGCCTGGCCCGCGGTCAGGAGGAGGGCCAGGGGGCGGCACTTCCGATCGGCGGCGAGGTGGACCTTGCTGGTCTGCCCGCCCCTGGACCGGCCGAGCAGGGCAGCCTTCAGCCGGAGTCTGCGCCGGTGCCGGACGCGTCGCCGTTCCTCCTGCTCGGGGTCGTTTCCGGGGGCTTGCCTGTCTTGTTCCTGCGGGCTGCCCCCTTTTGACGGGCTTTCTCCTCCTCAGCCGTGGCCTTCTCCAGGGCGAGCATGGTGTCCTCGTCGAGGTGCATTCCGGCGGCGTCGTGGTGGGCCCGGGCGGTGGTGGAGTCCACGCTGCCGAGTAGCCGAGGGGAATCTCACCCCTCGGCTCTCACAGAACGGAGCGTGACAATCTCTCGTCACTCCGC
>NZ_JBEZJY010000056.1:0-49840 GCF_040651415.1 Streptomyces sp. NPDC048484 | reverse complement strand
CAAGCCCACGCTGTGGGCCCGTTGCCAGACTTCAGCCCCGTCCCACCAACTCACCCAGAACGTCTCGATCGTCGTCCGCAGCCCCTACCAGTAGGACAACGAGCAGAACCTGCAGCAGTTCGTGAACCAGTCCACCTGGGATCCGGTGCCGGGCGTCGCGACGGGGCGAACGTTGCCTGTCGCGGCACTAGACCCAGGTGTCCAGCCACATCCTCGCCCGCCAGCTGTCGATGGGGATGGCCCCGCCCGTGTAGATCGGCCAGAAGTAGATGAAGTTCCAGGCGATCAGCAGGACCAGGACGCCTGTCGCTGCCGCGCCCACCACTCGGCGGCGTTCGGTGGAGCCGGATGGGCCGAGGATCGCGCCGGCCATCATCGCCACCGCCAGGCACAGGAAGGGGAGGAAGACGACCGCGTAGAAGAAGAAGATCGTGCGTTCCTGGTAGAGGAACCACGGGAGGTAGCCCGCCGCGATACCGCAGGCGATCGCGCCCGCGCGCCAGTCCCGGCGGAAGAGCCAGCGCCACAGGACGTAGAGGATCGCGAAGGCCGCGGCCCACCACAGGAGCGGCGTGCCGAGGGCCAGGACCTCGCGGGCGCACTTCTCGCCCGCGTCCGTCGGGCAGCCGTCCTTGCCGGGCTGCGGGGACTCGTAGAAGTACGAGACCGGGCGGCCGGTGACGATCCAGCTCCACGGGTTCGACTGGTACGTGTGCGGGGAGTGCAGGCCGACGTGGAAGTCGTACACCTGGGTCTCGTAGTGCCACAGGCTGCGCCACCAGTCGGGGAACAGCCAGGACCAGTCGCTGGTGCGGCCGTCGGCCGTGGCCCAGTTGCGGTAGTAACCGCCCTTGCCGTCGGTGGCGGACAGGAACCAGCCGGTCCACGACACGATGTACGTGGCGACGGCCACCGGCACGGTGGAGAGGAAGGCCCAGCCCACGTCGTGCTTGAGGACCGCCAGGTAGGGGCGGTGGGCGCCCGCCACCCGCCGGGAGCCGACGTCCCACAGAACCGTCATCAGGCCGAACGCGACGAGGATGTAGAGGCCGTTCCACTTGGTGCCGATGGCGAGGCCGAGCATCAGGCCGGCGGCCAGGCGCCAGGGGCGGCGGCCGAGGAGCGTGCTCTGCGCGACGTGCGAGTCCGGGCGTACCCTCCCGTCGGCGTCCGTCGGGAGCGCTGCGGCGAGACGTTCACGGACCTTGTCGCGGTCGATGAGCAGACAGCCGAAGGCCGCGAGGACGAAGAACATCAGCACCAGGTCGAGCAGCGCGGTGCGGCTCATCACGAAGTGCAGGCCGTCCACGGCCAGCAGCGCGCCCGCCAGGCAGCCGAGGAACGTGGAACGGAACAGACGGCGGCCGATCCGGCACAGCATCAGCACGGACAGCGTGCCGAGCAGGGCCGTCATGAACCGCCAGCCGAACGGGGTGAACCCGAACATCCACTCGCCGAGCCCGATGATGTACTTGCCGACCGGCGGGTGGACGACGTAGGCGGCGTCCGTCGGGATCTTGACGTTCCCGCCGTTCTGCAGGATCAGGTCGTTGGCGTTCTTCGCCCAGTTGACCTCGTATCCGCGGTGGATGAGCGCCCAGGCGTCCTTGGCGTAGTACGTCTCGTCGAATATCACCGCCTTCGGGCTGCCCAGGTTCCAGAACCGCATCAGGCCCGCCATCAGCGTGATGAGCAGCGGGCCGCCCCACGCCGACCGGCGGACGATGCGCTCGGCGGCCTCCTGGCGGAGCCCGATCGCCGCCCACAGACGTGGGCTGGGCTCGGTGTACGCGGGCACGAGGCGGTCGCGGACGTCGTCTCTTGGCCCGGCCGCGTAGCCGAACCTGCGCAGCCGCTGCTGCCACGACGGCCGCTGCTCTTCGACGCCCTGTCCCTGCCGGGTGTCCGTGGAGGACGCGGTACTTGTCACTGCGCCATCGTAGGGAACAGGTCTGTGTGAGTCCCACGGACCGCCCTGCGAGGATGGAACCGTGACAGGAACCGATGGAACCGTGGCAGGAACTCTTGTACTCGCAGGCACGCCCATCGGGGACATTGCGGACGCGCCGCCCCGTCTTGCGGCGGAACTGGCGGGGGCCGACGTCATCGCCGCCGAGGACACCCGGCGGCTGCGGCGGCTGACCCAGGGGCTGGACGTACAGCCGTCCGGGCGGATCGTGTCGTACTTCGAGGGCAACGAGTCGGCGCGTACGCCCGAACTGGTCGAGGCGCTGGTGGGCGGTGCGCGCGTGCTGCTCGTGACCGACGCCGGGATGCCGTCCGTGTCCGACCCGGGATACCGGCTGGTCGCCGCTGCCGTGGAGAAGGACATCAAGGTCACGGCCGTCCCCGGGCCGTCCGCCGTGCTCACCGCGCTGGCGCTGTCCGGGCTGCCCGTCGACCGGTTCTGCTTCGAGGGATTCCTGCCCCGCAAGGCCGGCGAGCGTCTTTCGCGGCTGCGTGAGGTCGAGGGCGAGCGCCGCACACTCGTGTACTTCGAGGCGCCGCACCGGCTCGACGACACGCTCGCCGCGATGGCCGAGGTGTTCGGGGCGGAGCGGCGGGCCGCCGTCTGCCGCGAGCTGACCAAGACGTACGAGGAGGTCAAGCGCGGGCCCGTCGGGGAGCTCGCCGCCTGGGCCGCCGAAGGGGTGCGCGGGGAGATCACCGTCGTCGTGGAGGGCGCGCCGGAGCGCACCGAGTCGCTCGACGCCGACGAGCTGGTGCGCAGGGTGCGGGTACGCGAGGAGGCGGGGGAGCGCCGCAAGGAGGCGATCGCCGCTGTCGCCGCCGACGCGAAACTGCCCAAACGGGAGGTCTTCGACGCGGTCGTCGCCGCGAAGAACGCCGCGAAGAACACCGGGGCGAACACCGCGACGAACACCGGGGCGAAGAACACGGCAGCAAAGAACATCGCGGCGAAGAACGCCACGAGCACGGCCCCATAAGTGGGGCGCACGACGTCATGAGGGGGGCGCACAGGCCCCATGAGCGAGCAAAGGACTATCGTCAAAAGCAAAGCTCAGACCGTGTATTGAGGGCCGTCCGACAAGGAACGGCCAAGACGGCTCCAACACTCGACAGGTCTGATGCATTCGCGCCGGTAGAAGCGTCCACTGGTAAGGAACGCACCCGTCCTTGTCCAGCGGACAAGAGGAGCTGGCATGAGTGAGATCGCAGGGCAGACCGGGCAGATCCCCGGCGGACCCGCCCACCGCAGCACGGCCGCCGACAGCACGGCCACCGACACGGTCCACGAGTCGTATTCCTTCGCCTGCATGCGCTGCGGGCACGGCTGGGAGCAGTCGTACGAGATAGAGCACCACTTCGACGCCGAGGGGGCCGAGTTCGTGACGTACCTGGCCGACGGCCTGGTGGTGCCGTCGCCGCTGAGCCGGCCGAGCTGTGTGAACTGCGACGGCCATATCGTGCGCATCATGCGGGCCGGCCAGGTGTCCTCGGCGCAGAGCTCGATGCGCCGCTCGCTGTCCGTGCCGCCGATGAAGGCCGCTGAGGTCCGCGCGGTGCCACAGACGGCACAGTCACCCCAGTCGCCTGAGGCGGCAGAGCTGCCGGAGACGGCCGCGGGGCCCGAGGCCGACCACCACTGGCACCTCTCCGACCTGCTGCACCCGTTCCACCACCGCAAGGCGGGGTGACTCCCGGGCTCCCGGGCTCCCGGGCTCCCGGGTTCCCAGGGCCCCGGTCGCCCCGGGCGCCGGGTCCACGCCCCGCGGGTCCGCCCGGTCGGCGGTCCTGCTCGGTCCCGCTGGGGCCGCGAGGCGTGAGACCCGGCGTTCCTCGCCCGTACGACCCCCTTCGTAGGATCGGGGCATGCCTTCCAACGCCGAAGCCCCGCCGCTGCCGGACCCCCTGCGGGTGCCGGTGGCCGACTCGCACACCCATCTCGACATGCAGACCGGCACGGTCGAGGAGGGCCTTGCCAAGGCCGCGTCGGTCGGCGTGACGACGGTCGTGCAGGTGGGCTGCGACCTGGCGGGCTCGCGCTGGGCCGCCGAGACGGCCGCCGCGTACGACGCCGTCCACGCGACCGTCGCGCTCCACCCGAACGAGGCCCCGCGCATCGTGCACGGTGACCCCGACGGCTGGTCCCGGCAGGGCGCCCGGGAGGCCGGTGGCGACGGCGCGCTCGACGAGGCGCTCGCCGAGATCGACCGGCTCGCCGCCCTCCCGCAGGTCAGGGGCGTCGGCGAGACCGGCCTCGACTGTTTCCGGACCGGCCCCGAGGGCATGGCCGCCCAGGAGCGGTCCTTCCGCGCCCACATCGAGATCGCCAAGCGGCACGGCAAGGCGCTGGTCATCCACGACCGGGACGCCCACACGGACGTGTTGCGGATCCTGAAGGAGGAGGGCGCGCCCGAGCGGACCGTCTTCCACTGCTACTCCGGTGACGCGGCGATGGCGGAGGTCTGCGCCCGCGCCGGCTACTACATGTCGTTCGCCGGGAACATGACCTTCAAGAACGCGCAGCCGTTGCGCGACGCCCTCGCCCTGGCGCCGCTCGAACTGGTCCTCGTCGAGACCGACGCGCCCTTCCTGACCCCCGTGCCGTACCGCGGACGGCCCAATGCCCCATATCTCATTCCGGTCACGGTTCGGGCCATGGCCGCCGTACGGGGCCTGCGGGAGGACGTGCTGGCGACGGCGCTCTCGGCGAACACTGCGCGGGCGTTCGATTACTGAGCCATAACGGACATCGGGCTCCAGAGGGCCGATCGAGGGCGTTTCGTGACAGTGTGTAGTCGCGACGCTTTGGAGAGTGACGAACGCTCCGCTAGGTTCTGTCCGCCCACCCGCCTTCTACCACCCTGAACAACCGCGGGCGTACCTCTCTCCACCGGTCTTCTGGAGCGTGTCGTCGTGAGCAGTTCGCAGTACGAGACGTATGGCCCGTCATACGAGAACCCCTGGCCGTACGGTCACGGACACCCGGACACCTACCGGCCCGCGTACGAGCACGGACACGGACATGTACACGGGCCTGGGTACGAGCCCGCGTACGAGCACGAGCCCGTCTACGGGTACGAGTACGAGCCCGTGTACGAGAGCGAGCGGGGATATGAACCCGAGCCCGCGGACGAGCACCACCGCGAGCCCGCCCACGACCACGACCGCGAACACGGCTATGAGCACGAGCACGAGCATGAGGAAGAGCACGGGGAAGAGCACGAGGACGAGCGGACCGGCGAGCCCTCTCCTCCCGACGCCACGACTCCCGACGCCCCGACACTCCCGCGGCAGGCGGTGCCCCTCACCCCGACCGCCGAGCTGCCCCGGCCCGGCGGACGCGTCGAAGCCCGGCGGGCTGCTCGGCGCCGCAGAAGCGCGGAACGGCCCGACGTACGGAAACTGCTCCCGCAGGCGCTGGTCGTGGCGTTCCTCGCGGGCGGCACCTCCGCGTTCGTCGCCGACGACAAGGCGATCGAGCTGACCGTCGACGGCAAGCCGCGCACCCTGCACACCTTCGCGGACGACGTGAGTGAACTGCTCGCCGACGAAGGCGTCCGGGTGGGCGCCCACGACGTGGTGGCTCCCGGTCCCGGAACCGCCATCACCAGCGGTGAAGCGATCGCCGTGCGGTACGGGCGGCCCGTGCGGCTCACCCTCGACGGCCGGCGGAGCCACCTCTGGACGACGGCGCACACCGTGGACGAGGCACTGCGGGAGATCGGGGTACGAGCGGAGGGCGCGTACGTGTCGGCGCCGCGCGCCCGGCAGATCGGGCGGGCGGGACTCGCCCTCGACGTCCGTACCGAGCGGACCGTGACGATCATGGCGGACGGGCGGGCCCGGACCATCCGCACGAACGCGGCGACCGTCCGCGAGGCCGTGGAGGAGGCCGGGATCACGCTGTACGGGCAGGACACCACGTCCGTGCCGTACGAGAGTTTCCCGCGCGACGGGCAGACGGTGACGGTCATGCGGATCGTCGGTACGAAGGAGGTCCGTGAGGAGCCGATCCCCTTCGAGGTGCGGCGGATGCCGGACCCCGAGCTGTTCCGGGGCACCGAGATCGTGGAGCAGGCGGGGGAACCCGGGCTGCGGCGCGTCACGTACTCCCTGCGGACGGTCAACGGCGTCGGGCAGAAGCCTCGGCGGCTGGGGGCCGAGACGGTGCACGAACCGCGGACGCAGGTGGTGAAGGTGGGCACGAAGCCGCTTCCCATGTCCGTGCAGGGTGCGGACAACCTGAACTGGCAGGGGCTCGCCCACTGCGAGTCCGGCGGGCGGCCGGGGGCGGTCGACTCGACCGGGACGTACGGAGGGCTCTACCAGTTCGACACGCAGACCTGGCAGAACCTCGGCGGGGCGGGGCGGCCGCAGGAGGCGTCGGCGGCCGAGCAGACGTACCGTGCGAAGAAGCTGTATGTGCGCCGGGGAGCGAGCCCCTGGCCGCACTGCGGCGGCCGACTGCGCGGGTGAGGCATTCCGGAGCCGCCGGAGCCGCCGGAGTCCCGGAGTCCCTGGAGTCCCTGGAGTTCCCGGAGCCGCCGGAGTGCCGGGGCCGCCGGAGTGCCGGGGCCCTGCGGGGCTCCGCGCTCGAACCCCGGCCGGGCCCCCGTACCCTTGGGGCGTGAGTAGCCCCGCCTCCGACGCCCTCCTGAGCCCCGCCGACATCCGTGAACTCGCGGAAGCCCTCGGCGTACGGCCCACCAAGCAGCGCGGTCAGAACTTCGTCATCGACGCCAACACCGTGCGGCGCATCGTCCGGACCGCCGACGTCCGCCCCGAGGACGTGGTCGTCGAGGTCGGGCCGGGCCTCGGGTCCCTGACCCTGGGGCTCCTGGAGGCGGCCGACCGGGTCGTCGCCGTCGAGATCGACGACGCCCTCGCGGGCGCGCTCCCCGCCACGATCGCCGCCCGGATGCCGGCCCGCGCCGAGCGTTTCTCGCTCGTCCACCACGACGCCATGCAGGTGACCGAGCTGCCGGGCCCCGCCCCGACGGCCCTCGTCGCGAACCTCCCGTACAACATCGCCGTCCCGGTCCTGCTGCACATGCTCGACACCTTTCCCACCATCGAGCGCACGCTAGTGATGGTGCAGGCGGAGGTCGCCGACCGGCTGGCCGCGCCGCCCGGCTCGAAGGTCTACGGAGTGCCCTCCGTGAAGGCGAACTGGCACGCCGAGGTCAAGCGGGCCGGATCCATCGGCCGCAACGTCTTCTGGCCCGCCCCGAACGTGGACAGCGGGCTCGTCTCGCTGGTCCGCCGCGCGGAGCCGGTCCGGACGACCGCCACCAAGCGCGAGGTCTTCGCCGTCGTCGACGCCGCCTTCGCCCAGCGCCGCAAGACCCTGCGGGCCGCGCTGGCCGGCTGGGCCGGTTCGGCGCCGGCCGCCGAGGCCGCCCTCGTCGCGGCCGGAGTCTCGCCCCAGGCGCGCGGCGAGTCCCTGACGGTGGAGGAGTTCGCGCGGATCGCCGAGAACAAGGGGATCGCGCAGAACGAACCGATCGCGCAGAACGAGCGGACCGCGGAGAACGAACAGTGAGCGTGACGGTGCGGGTCCCCGCCAAGGTCAACGTCCAGCTGGCCGTCGGCGGCGCCCGGCCCGACGGATTCCACGACCTGGCCAACGTCTTCCTCGCGGTCGGCCTGTACGACGAGGTGACGGTGACCCCCGCCGACTCCCTCCGGGTGACCTGCGAGGGACCTGACGCGTCCAAGGTCCCCCTGGACCGTACGAACCTGGCGGCCAGGGCGGCGGAGGCGCTGGCCGCGCGGTACGGGCGCCGGGCCGATGTGCATCTCCACATCGCCAAGGACATCCCGGTCGCCGGCGGCATGGCGGGCGGCTCCGCCGACGGCGCGGGCGCGCTGCTCGCCTGCGACGCCCTCTGGGGTACGGGAGCCTCGCGGGACGAACTCCTCGACATCTGTGCCGAGCTGGGCAGCGATGTGCCGTTCAGCCTGGTCGGCGGGGCGGCGCTCGGCACCGGCCGGGGCGAGAAGCTGCGGGTACTGGAGGTCGGGGGGACCTTCCACTGGGTGTTCGCCGTCGCCGACGGCGGGCTGTCGACCCCGGCCGTGTACGGGGAATGCGACCGGCTCAGGGAATTCGACCGGCTCAGGGAAGGGGTCGAGGTGCCTGAACCGGTCGCCTCCGGCGCGCTTCTCAGGGCGCTGGCCGAGGGGGACGCCGTGGCTCTCGCCGCCGCTCTCTCCAACGACCTCCAGGCCGCCGCGCTGTCGCTGCGGCCGTCGCTGGCCTCGACGCTGGCCGCGGGCAGCTCCGCCGGGGCGCTGGGCGCGCTGGTGTCCGGGTCCGGGCCCACCACGGCGTTTCTCGTCTCCGACGAGGAGTCGGCGCGGAAGGTCGCGGACGCGCTGGTGGCTTCCGGTACGTGCCGCGCCGCACGCGTGGCTGCGGGGCCGGTGCCCGGGGCCGTTGTGCTCTGACGGTTGTTCGTCGTCCGCGGGGCCCGGGCGCGGCCCCTTACCGGCCTTACAGGGCGGCCGGAAGGATCACCTTTCCGGGCGACTACCCTGGAAGGTCGATCGATCCCCCTTGTCAGGAGTGCGATGGCCGTCAATCTGGTCAATGTCGAGCAGGTCAGCAAGGTGTACGGAACCCGTGCGCTGCTCGACGGAGTCTCCCTCGGTGTGTCCGAAGGGGACCGGATCGGGGTGGTCGGCCGCAACGGTGACGGCAAGACCACACTGATCCGGATGCTCGCGAAGCTGGAGGAGGCCGACACCGGGCGCGTCACGCACTCGGGCGGCCTGAACGTCGGTGTGCTCACCCAGCACGACTCCCTGGACCCCGAGGCCACCGTCCGCCACGAGGTCATCCGGGACATGGCCGACCACGAGTGGGCGGGCAACGCCAAGATCAGGGACGTACTGACGGGCCTGTTCGGCGGGCTCGACCTGCCGGGCTTCCCGCAGGGCCTCGACACCGTGATCGGACCGCTCTCCGGTGGTGAGCGGCGGCGCATCGCGCTGGCCAAGCTGCTCATCGAGGAGCAGGACCTGATCGTCCTCGACGAGCCCACCAACCATCTGGACGTGGAAGGGATCGCCTGGCTCGCCCAGCATCTGCGCGAGCGCCGGTCCGCGCTCGTCTGCGTCACCCACGACCGCTGGTTCCTCGACCAGGTCTGCACCCGCATGTGGGACGTGCAGAAGGGCGACGTGTTCGAGTACGAGGGCGGCTACACCGACTACGTCTTCGCGCGCGCCGAACGGGAGCGCATCGCCGCGACCGAGGAGGTCAAGCGGCAGAACCTCGTCCGCAAGGAGCTGGCCTGGCTGCGCCGCGGCGCCCCCGCCCGTACGTCCAAGCCGCGGTTCCGCGTCGAGGCCGCCAACGAGCTGATCGCGGACGTGCCGCCGCCCCGGGACAGCAGCGAGCTGATGAAGTTCGCCTCGTCCCGGCTCGGCAAGACCGTCTTCGAGCTGGAGGACGTCACCGTGCAGGCCGGGCCCAAGGTGCTCCTCAAGCATCTGACCTGGCAGCTCGGGCCGGGGGACCGGATCGGTCTGGTCGGTGTGAACGGCTCGGGGAAGACCTCCCTCCTGCGGGCCATGACGGAGGCCGCCCGCTCCGAGGGCGAGAAGCAGCCCGCCGCGGGCCGGGTCGTCACCGGCAGGACCGTCAAGCTCGCCTACCTCTCCCAGGAGGTCACCGAACTCGACCCGACTCTTCGGGTGCTGCAGGCCGTCCAGGCGGTCCGCGACCGGGTCGACCTCGGCAAGGGCCGCGAGATGACCGCGGGGCAGCTCTGCGAGACCTTCGGCTTCAACAAGGAGAAGCAGTGGACGCCCGTCGGCGACCTGTCCGGCGGTGAGCGCCGCCGGCTCCAGCTGCTGCGGCTGCTGATGGACGAGCCCAACGTCCTCTTCCTCGACGAGCCGACGAACGACCTCGACATCGAGACCCTCACGCAGCTGGAGGACCTCCTCGACGGCTGGCCGGGCTCCATGATCGTGATCTCCCACGACCGGTTCTTCGTCGAGCGGACGACCGACCGGGTGTTCGCGCTCCTCGGCGACGCGACCCTGCGGATGCTGCCGCGCGGCATCGACGAGTACCTGGAGCGGCGGCACAAGATGGCGGCCTCGGCCTCGGCCTCGGCTCCGTCCTCCGCCGCGGACAAGAGCGCTTCCGCCGCCTCCGCGTCCTCCAAGGAGGACCGCGTCGCGAAGAAGGAACTCCAGAAGATCGAGCGGCAGCTGGACAAGATCTCCGAGCGGGAGAGCAAGCTGCACACCCAAATCGCCGATAACGCCACGGACTTCGGGAAAGTGGCGAAACTGGACAGTGACCTGCGTGAACTGGCCACCGAGCGCGAGGAGTTGGAAATGCGCTGGCTGGAGCTCGCAGACGACGCGTGAAGAGTGCGTGAAGGAGCGTAACGAGGGCATCACGGGCCGGTCCTCCCTTGGGAACAAGGGGAGAACCGGCCCGTTGTTCGAGCGCTGCAGGGTGATAGAAAGAGCCGTCTGAGAACAGTCTCAGGCCGTCTGGCAACCACTGTGAGTGCATCGCCCGGTGCGGTGCGTACTGCAGGGCATGGCTAAAAATCAGTGAAGAGGGGGAACGCGCTGATGACTCAGCCACCCAAGGAGCCGTCGCAGCAGGACGGGTCCGGAGCGCCGCAGGACCAGCCACCGCAGGGTGGTTTCGGTCCGCCGCAGGACCAGCCGCCGCAAGGCGGTTTCGGCACTCCGCAGGACCCGCGAGGAGCCACGCCTCCGCCGCCCGCCCAGCCGCCGGTGGCCCCGCCACCCCCGCAGGGAGCTCCGCAGACCCCGCCGCCTCCGCAGCCTCCGCAAGGTGTGCCGCAGGCCCCGCCCGGTGCTCCGCAGGCCCCAGCGCCCCCGCCCGGGCCCGGTTACGGCTACCCGCAGCAGCCCGGCCCGTACGGCCCGCCCACCCCGCCGACCGGCCCGCCTGCCGGGCCCCCGCAGCAGCCCGGCCCCTACGCCCAGCCGGGGCCTTACGGCCAGCAGCCGGGTCCGTACGCCCAGCCGGGGGCCTACGGCCAGCAGCCGGGGTACGGATACCCGCAGCAGCCGCAGTTCCCGGGTGCGCCCGGCACCCCGCCCGGCGGCGGCTCGCGCAGTCCTTTCAAGGGCAAGCCCGCCGTGATCATCGGCGCGGCGCTGGCCGCAGCGCTCGTCATCGGCGGCACCGTGTACGCGGTCTCCGGCAACGACGACGACGGCAAGAAGAAGCCCGTCGCCGACAAGAGCCAGGACTCCAAGCCCACCACCGGTTCCGACGCGCCCGTCAATCCCGGTGACGGCGAGGGCGACGGCAACGCCGGCGCCGAGGACCTCAACGAGGGCCGCCAGGCGGGCGAGTCGAAGGTGCTCTGGTACAAGGAGGCGCCCGACGCGCCCGGTTCCGGTGCCGACGCCCCCGGCATGTGGATCACGGACGAGGTCGCCGTGAAGGCCGCGTACAAGCAGGTCTTCGCCTACAACGTCGACGACGGCAAGGTCAGCTGGCCCGCGATCACGTTCCCGCAGGCGATCTGTGCCGTGTCCACCCAGAAGACGTCCGACGACAAGGTCTTCGTGGCGTACAAGGAAGGCACCAAGGACGCCGCCGAGTGCAACCGGCTCGTGGAGATCGACCTCGCCACCGGTAAGAAGGGCTGGACCAAGGAGATTCCGAAGGGTGAGCTGTTCGACAGCTCCCTCTCCCTCGGCCTGAACATCGTCGGGGACACCCTGATGGTCGGCCGCTCCCAGTCCGGCATCGGCTACGACACGGGCAGCGGCGAGAAGCTCTTCGACAAGAAGAGGTACGGCAGCTCCTGCTTCCCGTCGGCGTTCGCCGGCGGCGCCAAGCTGCTCTCCGTCTCGACCTGCGGCGCGGGCGGCGACGACGAGCACGACGAGGTGCAGGAGCTCGACCCGGCGACCGGCAAGGCCAAGTGGACCAAGAAGATCCCCAAGGGCTGGCGCGTCGAACGCGCGTACTCCGTCGATCCGGTCGTCCTCTACATCACCAACGAGGACAAGAAGCAGTGGAACGTCACCACGCTGAAGAACGACGGCACGGCCCGTTCACAGCTCGACGTCGACGAGTCGTTCGCGCCGGAGTGCGGCTGGGCGATCCTCTCGCGTGACCTCCAGGGCTGCGAGGGCGTGGCGGCAGACGCCAACACCCTCTATCTGCCGACCGAGGCGAAGAGCGGCGCCAACGAGATCGTCGCGGTCAGCCTGGAGACCGGCAAGGAGAAGTGGCGTACCAAGTCCCCCGGGGACGAGTCGATGATGCCGATGAAGAAGGACGGCACGAACCTCGTCGCGTACGTGAAACCCTCGTACGACGCGGGCGGCCGGATCGTCTCGATCCCGACCGGCGGCGGCTCGCACACGCCGAAGACGCTGCTGCAGAACCCGCAGGGCGTGGCGGATGTGGAGAACGGTTTCTTCTCGAAGGCCGTCGACTACGTGGACGGGCGCTTCTACCTCTCCACCACCCGGCTGTCGGGCTCCGACGCGTCGAAGGAGAAGCTGATGCTGGCCTACGGCAAGTGACCCGGGCGGCTCCGCTCCTCCTCCGGGCCGGTTCTGCTCGCGCGCCAGCGCCAGCGCCAGCGCCAGCGCCCGTGCCCGCGCCCGGCCCTCGCGTCCGCTCCACGCAGGTCCACCCGGCCTTCGCCTCCACCGTTCCCCTCGTCTTCGTCGTACCGCTCGTACCGCTCGTCCCCGTCGTCCCCTTCGCATCCGAGGTACTCACGCCATGAGTCAGCCGCCGCCGCCCCCGCCGCCCAACCAGCCACCACAGGGAGGCGGTTTCGGCGCCCCGCAGGATCCGCCGCAGGGCGGGTTCGGCCCGCCCACCCCGCCGGCCGGCCCGCCCGCCGGGCCCCCGCCGCAGCCCCCGCAGCCGGGCTACGGCTACCCGCAGGCGCCCGGGACTCCGCCCCCGGCCGCGCCGCCCGCCGCGCCCCCGGGTCCTCCGCAGCAGCCGTACGGCTACCCGCAGGCCCCTGGCGCTCCCCAGGGAGCCCCGCAGCCGCCGGCTCAGCCCGGCTACGGCTACCCGGGCCAGCAACCCGCCCAGCCCGGCTACGGCTACCCGGGGCAGCAGCCCCAGTACGGCTATCCGCAGCCGAACACCATGCCGATGCAGCCGCAGGCCCCGCAGGGCGGGCGGAAGTTCAACAGCCAGGTGGCGATCATCGTCTCGGCCGTGGTGGTGATCGCGCTCATCGTCGGCGGCGGTGTCCTGTACGCGAACTGGTCCGGCAAGGACGACGACAAGGACACCTCCGCGGGCCCCGGCGGCACCGACGGCAAGGACGGCGACAACGGTGACGGCGTGGCCGGTGGTGGCGGTGGCTCGGAGAAGGTGCCGTCCAGCACCGGCGCGAAGGTCCTCTTCCAGCTGCCCGCGCCCGAAGTCCCCAAGAAGGACGTCTGGAGCGTGGAGGGCTCCTGGCTGACCGACAAGGTCTACGCCAAGGCGGGCGTCCGCAAGGTCGTCGGCCACGACCCGGACACCGGCAAGGAGTCCTGGTCGTTGCCGCTGACGGGCCTGACCTGTGCCGGTTCCCGCGAGATCACCAAGGACGGCGTCGCCGTGGTGGTCGCGGAGGACGCCCCGCGCACCAAGGCCGACCCGTACCCGGAGTGCACCGAGGTCACGGCCTTCAACGTGAACACCGGAAAATCGCTCTGGACGAAGTCCGTGGCTCCGAACGGCGGTGAGAAGGCCGCGTTCAAGGAGGTCACCATCACCGGCACCACGGTCGCGGCGGGCTCCGGCCTCAACGGCGGCGCCGCCTTCGACATCACCAACGGCAAGATCCTGTGGCAGCCGAAGGTCGACACCTGCGAGGACGTCGGCTACGCGGGCGGCGAGCAGCTGATCGCGGTCCGCAAGTGCGGTGACTACGACAACGAGAAGTACGAGGTCCAGCGGCTCGACCCGAAGTCGGGCACCGTCAAGTGGAGCTACAAGCTTCCCTCGGGCATCGACAACGCCAAGATCATCTCCACCAAGCCGGTCGTCTTCGGCGTGGATTCCGGAGAGATCACCGCGACCGGCGCGACCGACATCTTCTCGCTGGACGACAGCGGCAAGCTGCGTACGAAGATCACGCTGGAGGACGGCAAGTACGAGCACGACTGCGGTGTGAACAAGGTCAACAACTGCAAGTCGATCGCGGTCGGCAACGACAAGCTGTACGTGCCGACCAAGCAGCACGAGGGCGCCGAGCAGTACAGCCGCGTCAACGAGATCGTGTCCTTCTCGCTGGCCACGGGCAAGTCCACGAGCGACCGCGCCGACGCCGGCGACGGCTACGAGATCTTCCCGATCCGGATGGACGGCGGCAACATCATCGCGTACAAGGGCGGCCCCTACGACAAGGGTTCCCAGGTCGTCTCCATCAACGGCAAGACCTTCAAGGAGACCAAGCTCCTGGAGACCCCGGCCACCGAGCAGGTCCGCAGCGCGATCAGCGGGATGGTTCCCGCGACGTCGGAGATGCTGTACACCGGCGGCCGGCTCTTCCTGGCCGAGGACCTGATCAGCGCCCCGTACTCCAAGGACGAGAAGGACTATGTGGCGATCGGCTTCGGCGCCGGGTAGCCCGCCTCCGGCGGCCGGGTCCGAGTGGCCCTGCTCCGGGTAGTTCGCCGATCAAGCGTTCGTTCGTCGATCATGGCTCCGCCCCTGCTCAGGGGCGGAGCCGTTCTCGTACCCCCCATCGCTCGCGAAAGAGAGGATTTTCGGAAATCCGGGGCACTTCTCTCCTGTAGGGGAAGCGCAACGTCGAACAAGCGTGTAGCTTCCGGGGGATGGAGAGCCGGGGGGCTCCGATCCATGGGGTACCAGTGGGGATCCTGGGGGGACCGGGACTGGGGGGACTGGGGGGTTGGGCTCGATGGGAGTGCGGCTCATGGTGGTCGACGACCACCGACTGCTCGCCGAGGCGCTGGCCTCGGCCCTGAAGCTGCGCGGGCACCGGGTGCTGGCCGCGGCCGCGCCCGCCGCGGGGGCGGCGGAGCTGGTGATCACAAGGGCACCGGAAGTGTGCCTGATGGGCACGGCCACGCCTGCCGAACCGGGCATCTTCGACCCGGTGGTGAAGATCAAAAGGGAGCGTCCGCAGGTCGCGGTGCTGGTCCTCGGGCCGGTGCCCAACCCGCGAGGGATCGCTGCCGCGTTCGCCGCCGGCGCCTCCGGTTACGTCCGGCACGACGAGCGGATAGAGGGTGTCGAGCGCGCCATCATGAAGGCCCGTGCAGGGGAGGCCGCGGTGGCCCCGCAGCTCCTCCAGGGCGCCTTCAGTGAACTCCTCAACCCGGCCGCGCAGCCCGACGACGAGGGACAGCGGCTGCTCCAGATGCTGACGCCCCGGGAGGTGGAGGTCCTGGTGCGGGTGGCCGACGGCGAGGACACCCGGCTCATCGCGGCCGGCATGGGCATAGCGCCGAGTACCGCCCGCACACACGTACAGCGGGTACTGATGAAGCTGGGCGTGGGCTCCCGCCTGGAGGCAGCCGCCCTGGCGGCCCGGACGGGCCTGCTCGACCGGGCGGGCCCGGTCCAGCACTCGCTCCCGGAACTGGGCGCGGGCCCGGAACTCTGAGCGCCCCGAAAGGGCGCGGGGCTGTATCGATCGGCGGCTGTGCCGCGGGGCGCGACGGGCCCTCACCGCCCGCAGAGCCCGCGGAGCCTTCACGCGCCCGCAGAGCCCGCGGAGTGCGAGCCGCTGAGCGACTCCGAATCCGACCTCCGACTCCGACCTCCGACTCCGACACCGTCGAAAGTCAGACCGTCGGGGACTCCTCCGCATGTGGTTGCCCGCACGTGGTTGCCCCAGATGTCGCTGGGGTCTGCATGCTGCGCTCACTTCACTTTGGTGGTCTTTGTTTGGTTGTGGTGATGACGTCCGTGGGGATTTATGGTTCGATGTGTTTGGTTCTGTTTACTGATTTGATCGGGTAGGGATGGGGAGTCCGGCGTGAAAAAGACCTCGACCCGGCTGGCCGACGGTCGTGAGCTCATCTACTACGACTCGCGCGACGACACGGTGCGCGACGCGGTGGACCGGCGCCCGCTCGACCGGACGGTCACCACTTCGGAGGTACGGCGCGACCCGCTGCTCGGTGACGCGGTGGCCATCGCCTCGCACCGCCAGGGCCGCATCTACCACCCGCCGGCCGACGAATGTCCGCTGTGCCCCTCCGAGGGTGACCGGCTGAGCGAGATCCCGGAGTCCTCGTACGACGTCGCGGTGTTCGAGAACCGCTTCCCGTCGCTGGCCGGAGACGCCGGGCGGTGCGAGGTCGTCTGTTTCACCTCGAACCACGACGCGTCCTTCGCCGATCTGACCGAGGAACAGGCAGGCCTGGTCCTGGAAGCGTGGACCGACCGCACGGCCGAGCTGTCGCACCTCCCCTCCGTGGAGCAGGTGTTCTGTTTCGAGAACCGTGGCGCCGAGATCGGTGTGACCCTCGGACACCCGCACGGGCAGATCTACGCCTACCCCTTCACGACGCCTCGAACAGCCCTGATGCTCCGCTCGCTGGCGGCGCACAAGGAGGCGACGGGCGGGGAGAACCTCTTCGACGCCGTACTGGAGCGGGAGCTCGCCGACGAGCGCGTCGTCCTGGAGACCGAGCACTGGGTGGCCTTCGTGCCGTACTCGGCGCACTGGCCGTACGAGGTGCACCTGTATCCCCGGCGCCGCGTGCCCGACCTGCTGGGCCTGGACGAGGGCGCGCGCACAGAGTTTCCCAAGGTCTATCTGGAACTGTTGAGACGCTTCGACCGGATCTTCGGCGAGGGTGAGGCCGCGACGCCGTACATCTCGGCCTGGCACCAGGCGCCGTTCGGCACGCTGGAGGACTTCGACGGAGTGGTGCGCGAGGACTTCGCACTCCACCTTGAGCTTTTCACCATCCGCCGCACTTCCGGCAAGCTGAAGTTTCTCGCGGGTTCCGAGTCCGGCATGAACGTGTTCATCAACGACGTGCCGCCGGAGACCGCGGCCCAGCGACTGCGAGAGGTAGCGAGTTCATGAGTGGGAAGTACCTGGTCACCGGCGGTGCGGGGTATGTGGGCAGCGTGGTCGCGCAGCACCTGCTGGAGGCGGGCCACGAGGTGACCGTCCTCGACAACCTCTCCACCGGCTTCCGCGAGGGCGTCCCGGCGGGTGCCTCCTTTGTCGAGGGCGACATCCGCGACGCCGCCAAGTGGCTGGACTCCTCGTATGACGCCGTGCTGCACTTCGCCGCGTTCTCGCAGGTCGGCGAGTCGGTCGTGAAGCCCGAGAAGTACTGGGACAACAACGTCGGCGGCACGATGGCCCTGCTCGCGGCGATGCGTGAGACGGGCGTCCGCAAGCTGGTCTTCTCCTCCACGGCGGCGACGTACGGCGAGCCGGAGACGTCCCCGATCGTCGAGTCCGCGCCGACGTCCCCGACGAACCCGTACGGCGCCTCGAAGCTCGCCGTCGACCACATGATCACGGGTGAGGCGGCAGCGCACGGGCTGGCCGCCGTCTCGCTCCGCTACTTCAACGTGGCGGGCGCGTACGGCACCTGCGGTGAGCGGCACGACCCCGAGTCGCACCTGATCCCGCTCGTCCTCCAGGTCGCCCAGGGCCGCCGCGACGCCATCTCGGTCTACGGCGACGACTACCCGACGCCGGACGGCACCTGCGTCCGCGACTACATCCACGTGGCCGACCTCGCGGAGGCGCACCTGCTGGCGGTCGCCGCCGCGCAGCCCGGCGAGCACCTGATCTGCAACCTCGGCAACGGCAACGGCTTCTCGGTCCGCGAGGTCGTCGAGACCGTCCGCCGGGTGACCGGACACCCGATCCCCGAGGTCGCGGCCCCGCGCAGGGCCGGCGACCCGGCGGTCCTCGTCGCCTCCGCCGCCAGGGCCCGCGAACGGCTCGGCTGGAACCCGTCCCGCGCGGATCTCGCGGGAATCGTCGCGGACGCGTGGGAGTTCGCACAGAACATCGCTGAGGCGGAGGGTCACTAGTGGGGGCAGAGCACGTGGACCAGGCGGCGCAGCAGGTCCGTGAAGGGTTCGAGAAGCTGTACGGGGCGGCCCCCGAGGGGATCTGGGCGGCGCCCGGCCGGGTCAACCTGATCGGTGAGTACACCGACTTCAACGAGGGCTTCGTCATGCCGCTCGCGCTGCCGCACACGGCGGTGGCGGCTCTCTCGCGACGTGACGACGGCGTCCTGCGGATCCACTCGGCCGACATCGAGGGCCCGGTCGTCGAACTGCACGTCGACGCGCTGGCGCCGCTGACGAACACGAGCTGGGCGGCCTACCCCGCCGGTGTCGTCTGGGTCCTGCGCGAGGCCGGGCACGCCGTCACGGGCGCGGACATCCACCTCGCCTCGACCGTTCCGACGGGCGCGGGCCTGTCCTCCTCGGCGGCGCTGGAGGTGGTGACGGCCCTGGCCTTGAACGACCTGTTCGCACTCGGCCTCACGCTGCCCGAGCTGGCCCGGATCTCCCAGCGCGCGGAGAACGACTTCGTGGGCGTCCCCTGCGGAGTCATGGACCAGACGGCGTCCGCCTGCTCCACGGAGGGCCACGCCCTCCACCTCGACTGCCGCGACCTGTCCATCCGGCAGATCCCCTTCGACCTCCCGGCCCACGGGCTGCAGCTCCTCGTGGTCGATTCCCGCGTCAAGCACGCGCTGGGCGACGGCGCGTACGCGGAGCGCCGGAAGGGCTGCGAGGAGGGCGCGCGGCAACTCGGCATCCCCTTCCTGCGTGACCTCCCGTACGAGGACCTGGACGCGGCGCTCGCGCGCCTGTCGGACGAGCGGGTGCGGCGGTACGTGCGGCACGTGGTGTCGGACGACCACCGGGTCGAGCAGGTCATCGACCTGCTGGACGCGGGGGACATCCGGGGGATCGGCCCCGTCCTGACGGCCGGCCACGCATCCCTGCGCGACGACCTGCGCATCTCCTGCCCGGAGCTGGACCTCGCCGTCGCCACGGCGAACCAGGCGGGCGCGCTCGGAGCGCGGATGACCGGGGGCGGTTTCGGGGGATCGGCTGTCGTGCTGGTCGAGGCCGCGGACGCCGACACGGTCACCAAGGCGGTCGAGGAGGCCTTCGCGGCGGCGGGCTACACGGCGCCGCGGGTGTTCCCGGCGGTTCCCTCGGCGGGGGCGCGGCGGGTGGCCTGATCGCTCGCCCCGCCACTCCTCGCCTTGCTGCCTCCCCGCACGCTGATGCCGATCGGGGAGGCAGCGGGTTGTGAGCGGAGAAAGGTGTTGATACACCCCGGACTCAAGGACGCGAACCGCCCCGGTCACTCTTTGTGATGACGCCCGGGGATTCCTACAGCTACCGTGGACGGGCAGGCCGAGAATCCCGTCCATGGGAGGAACCATGACCGCCGAGCCGATCGCCGAGCACGGCTGCCGCTGGCCGGTGCCGCCGCAGGACGGGTACACCGTGGACGACCTGTTCACGCTGACCGACCTCCCGCCGCACACCGAGCTGATCGACGGGAGCCTTGTCTTCGTGAGCCCACAGCGGGATTTCCACAGCACCATGATCGACCTTATGGTGGTCGGCCTGCGCCGCACGGTTCCCAAGGAGCTCAAGGTCCGTCGAGAGATGACCGTCGTGCTGGACCGTCGCAACGGCCCCGAGCCGGACCTCTGCGTCGTTCGCACTGAGGCCGTCACGGGTCCGGCGCTGACTCGGTACAACGCCGAGGACGTCCTGCTCGCCGTCGAGGTGGTCTCCCCGGACTCCGAGGCCCGTGACCGCGATACCAAGCCCCGCAAGTACGCCGCCGCCGGCATCCCGTACTTCTGGCTCGTCGAGATGACTGGCGCGAACCAGCATCCGGTGGTGCGGGCCTACGAACTCGACCCACTGTCCAAGACGTACGCGCTGACTGGCATCCACCACGATCGACTCGTGCTCGGCGTGCCGTACGACCTCGACCTCGACATCACGCCGGACGCGCTCAGGGAACTGTGACCGACAGCCGTTTCGTGAGCGTGTACTCCGTGATCCCCGGGGGGTAGTCGGGGATCACGCACACCACCTCGTAGCCCTGTTTCCGGTAGAACTCGGGTGCCTGGAAGTCCCACGTCTCCAGGCGGGAGGAGTGGCAACCACGGGACGTACGGGCCAGATGTTCCGCCCGGGACAGCAGATGTGCGCCGAGCCCGGCCCCGCGATGCCGTTCGTCGACCCAGAGGTACGCGACGTGCAGCCACGTCGCCCAGGTGTGCCCGACCAGTCCGCCCGCGACCCCGCCCCCCGGCTCCAAGGCCCAGACCTGGAGCGGAACTTCCCGTTCGCCAGGGGTGCCGCGCAGAGAACGCAGGATGGGGGAGGCAGCCGTATTGGCCTCCCGCAGCCGGGACCGGAGGAATTGGGTACGCTCTTTGTCGACTTCTGTCTCAATACGAAACATGCGGCTCACCATAAACGCGCAGGACAATCAGTTCTGCAAATCACCTTCCGCTCCTGGCGCCCAGCCGTACTCTGATGAGCAGCACCGGTGGGGGCCGGTGCTGATCAGGGGGCGAGACAGTCGGGTACGACGCCCGAAGTGGGGGTAGCAGTTCCAGCACGGCGGCGGCCGTGCGGCTGCGGCACCCTGTCTTCCGAGCTGACAGAAGGCTCGGGATCACCTCGGGCGCCGTACCTGCGCCGGTCCGTCCCCCGACCAGTGGGGGTTTCAGTGGTTCGCATCCGTGTTCTGGTCGTCGACGACCACCGTATCTTCGCCGAGTCGCTCGCCGCGGCACTGGCCGCCGAGCCCGACGTCGACGTTTCCGCGGCCGGCAGTGGCCCTGCCGCGCTGCGCTGCCTGGAGAGGGCGATCGCGGAAGGCCGTAGGTTCGATGTGCTGCTGGTCGACGCCGATCTCGGTGGCAACGTGCTGGGCGTCCGCCCGGCCGTGTCCGTGCACGACAACAACGAAGAAGGCCTGGTCGACGGCATCTCGCTGGTGGCGGGCGTCCGTTCGGGCCAGCCCAGCGTCCGTACCGTCGTCCTCGCCGAGAAGGACGATCCGCGTCGTGCGGCTCTCGCCCTGCAGGCGGGCGCCTCGGGCTGGGTCGCCAAGGACTGCTCGCTGTCCCGGCTGCTGACCGTCATCCGGGGTGTGCTGCGGGACGAGACGCATCTGCCGCCCGCCCTGCTCACCGGCGTACTGCGCGAACTGACCGCCGCCCGCAAGCACCGCACCGAGAGCGAGCGGCTGGTGGAGTCGCTGACACCGCGCGAGCGTGAGGTGCTGCGCTGCATGGTGGCAGGGCTGGGGCGCAAGGCCGTCGCCGAGCGGCTGTTCCTCTCCCCGCACACGGTCCGCACCCATATGCAGAACGTGCTGGGGAAGCTGGGCGTGCACTCGACCCTCGCGGCCGTGGCGCTCGCCCGCCGCGCCGGCGTCGGTCCGGTCGACCTAGCCGGGGATGTTGTCGAACGGGGCGGTCAACTGGCGTAGCAGCCCGGCAAGTTCACCGCGCTGGACGCGGCTGAGTTCCGCGAGGATCGCCCGCTCCTGGGCGAGGAGACCGGCGAGTGCCTGGTCGGCGCGGTCGCGGCCCTCCTCGGTGAGGCGCACGAGCACGCCGCGGCGGTCGCTGGGGTCGGGGAGCCGCTCGACCAGGTCCTTCTTCGCGAGCCGGTCGATACGGTTCGTCATCGTGCCCGAGGTGACGAGGGTCTGGGTGAGGAGCTGGCCGGGGGAGAGCTGGTACGGGGCTCCCGCGCGCCTCAGCGAGGTGAGCACGTCGAACTCCCAGGGCTCCAGGGCGTGCTCGGCGAACGCGATTCGCCGCGCGCGGTCCAGATGCCGCGCGAGCCTGCTCACGCGGCTGAGTACCTCAAGCGGTTCCACGTCGAGGTCGGGGCGCTCCCGGCGCCATGCTGCGACCAGCCGATCGACCTCGTCCTCCATGACGATCAGTGTACTGGTTGTGTCGACATGAAGTCTCTTGACATGAAGTCTCTTGACGTCGAGAGAGTTTCGGTGTGAGGGTGGAGTCCAGCTCGACCGACGACTTCCCGCCTCACCGGTGGCCGCCACCGGGACCGTGACTTCGAGGAGGCACTCGATGCCCGCCGCCACCACTCCCACCTGGGACCCGGGCCAGTACCTGCGCCACGCGGAACACCGCGCCCGCCCCTTCGCCGAGCTGCTCGCCCGCGTCCCCGCGCTGCCCGGCGACCCCGCCCGCATCGCCGACCTGGGCTGCGGCCCCGGCAACGTCACCACCCAGCTCGCCGAGCGCTGGCCGGCCGCGCACATCACGGGGTACGACAACTCCGCGGAGATGCTGGCCAGGACGGACGAATACGCGGGCCCCACGGCCGGCGGCGGCCGCTTCGACTTCGCCCACGCGGACCTCACCGACTGGGCGCCCACGCGGACGTACGACCTGATCGTCTCGAACGCCGCGCTCCAGTGGGTGCCCGGTCACCTGGAGGCCTTCGGCTCCTGGCTCGACGCGGTGGCCCCGGGCGGCACCTTTGCCTTCCAGGTGCCCAACAACATCGACGCGCCCCTGCACGCCCTGATGCGCGAACTCGCCGCCTCCGCCCGCTGGAGGGACCGCCTGGCCGGAGTCCTCCGCCGCGAGGATTCCGTACATCCGCCGCTTCTCTACCTGGACCGGCTGGCGACTCTCGGCTGCGAGGCGGACGTCTGGGAGACGACGTACATGCAGCTCCTGCAGGGGGAGGACGCGGTCCTCGACTGGTCCAAGGGGACCGGGATGCGTCCTGTTCTCACGGCTCTCGCGGACGACCCCGAGGCACGGGACGCCTTCGTCGACGAGTACCGCGACCTGCTCCGCAAGGCCTACCCGACAGCCCCGTACGGCACGGTCCTGCCGTTCCGCCGGCTGTTCGCGGTGGCGCGGAAGGCTGCCTGACCGGATGCTCACCGGGGTCGACCACGTCCAGCTCGCCGTTCCGCCGGGGTCCGAGGGCGCCCTGCGCGCGTACTACGTCGACGCGGGCATGCCCACCGGCTTCCGGCGCGGGCTCGCGTGCGGTCACGCGGGCCCGCGCCGACTCTGTGGTGCGTCAGCGCCACTCAGGGGGGATGTTGGCGACCTGCTTCAGCAGTTCCCAGTTCTTCGGCTTCAGCCGCGGATCGTCCCACTCGGCGCCGCGGGCCACCCAGTAGCCGCGGATCTCGCGCACCTGGGACAGGTTGTCGTCGCCGATCCCCGACTCCGTGGCACAACAGGCACAGATGACGTACTGCGGCACACCGTACTCATCCCAGAGGGGTGTCTCCCCGTCGTCCAGCCCGCAGACACGGCAAACCGTCTCCGCAGAAACCTTCATATTCATTCAGGCCGTACGGCCCAGGTGAGTGATGAGGATGCGGATCACGGCATCGTCGATCATGTACAGAATCCGGTAGTCGCCGATACGTAGACGGCGAACGTCGGGGGACCCGTATGGAGTGGATCCGCTCGGCCGAGGGTCATGGGCCAGCTTGTCGATGACGTCCAGAGTCAGGGCGAGGCCGCTCGGATCCTCGTCGAGGAACCTGGCTGCCGAGTTGAGTGCGTGTGGCTCGAAGGTGATCTCGTAGGTCACAGCTGTTCAAGCCCCAGCCGCCTGCGTACCTCCGCCATGGGAATGCCCTCTTCCAGCGTCCCCTCCGCCTTGCGTCGCTGGTAGTCGGCGATCGCGAGGGAGTCTTCGAGATCCTCTATGACCTGAGGGGAGACGAGGAGCGCGGCCACGTGCCCGTGGTCGGTGAGGGCGATGGTCTCGCGGCCGTGAGCCGCACGCCGGACGAGGTCGCCGAGCTGGGAACGGGCCGCGCTGATCGCAATCTCAGTCATGGGCGCATTTCTACCACAAAGTTGACCTTGTGGTCGCTTGTTCAATGTTTCCGGCGGCCTATCAGCCGCGGCTTCGCCTCCAGGCCGTCCAGGCCGTGCCAGGCCAGGTTGACCAGGTGGGCCGCCACCTCCTCCTTCTTCGGGCGGCGGACGTCCAGCCACCACTGGCCGGTGAGGGCGACCATGCCGACCAGGGCCTGGGCGTACAGCGGGGCGAGCTTCGGGTCGAAGCCGCGGCGCTTGAACTCGCGGCCCAGGATGTCCTCCACCTGCGTGGCGATGTCCGAGATCAGGGACGCGAAGCTGCCTGTTGACTGGGGGATGGGGGAGTCGCGGACCAGGATGCGGAAGCCGTCCGTGTACTCCTCGATGTAGTCGAGGAGGGCGAAGGCCGCCTGCTCGCAGAGTTCGCGGGGATGGCCGGCCGTGAGGGAACTCGTCACCCCGTCCAGGAGGCGGCGCATCTCGCGGTCCACCACCACCGCGTACAGCCCCTCCTTGCCGCCGAAGTGCTCGTAGACGACGGGCTTGGAGACGCCGGCCTTCGCCGCGATCTCCTCCACCGACGTCGCCTCGAAGCCCTTCTGGGCGAACAGGGTGCGGCCGATCTCCAGCAACTGGGCCCGCCGCTCCGCACCGGTCATCCGGGTACGGCGGGCGCGCCGCGGCTTTTCATTGCTGGGTGTGCTGGAGTCGACCACGCCGTCAATCATGCCGCCTCGGCGGTCTCCGCCTCGCGTCGGTCGCCCTTCCCGTCCTGGTTGCGCCGGGAATCGATACGTGAGCGTGACGGCCATCGCACGTCGTACGCCCAGCCGAACCGCTCGAACCAGCGGATGAGACGGGCCGAGGAGTCCACCTGGCCGCGCTCCACACCGTGCCGGGCGGACGTCGGGTCCGCGTGGTGCAGGTTGTGCCAGGACTCGCCGCAGGACAGCACGGCCAGCCACCACACGTTGCCCGAACGGTCACGCGACTTGAAGGGCCGCTTGCCCACCGCGTGGCAGATCGAGTTGATCGACCAGGTCACGTGGTGCAGCAGGGCCACCCGGACCAGGGATCCCCAGAAGAAGCCGGTGAACGCGCCCCACCAGGACATCGTCACGAGCCCGCCGATCAGGGCCGGGAGCGCGAGGGACAGGCCCGCCCAGAGGAGGAACTGGCGGGAGATCGTGCGGAGCGCGTTGTCCTTGATCAGGTCCGGCGCGTACTTCTCCTGCGGCGTCTGCTCCTCGTCGAACATCCAGGCGATGTGGGCCCACCACAGGCCCTTCATCAGGGCCGGGACCGTCTCGCCGAAGCGCCACGGTGAGTGGGGGTCGCCCTCGGCGTCGGAGAACTTGTGGTGCTTGCGGTGGTCGGCCACCCAGCGGACCAGCGGCCCTTCGACGGCCATGGAGCCTGCGATGGCGAGCGCGATGCGCAGCGGCCGCTTCGCCTTGAAGGCGCCGTGCGTGAAGTAGCGGTGGAATCCGATCGTGATCCCGTGGCAGCCGAGGAAGTAGAAGAACACCAGCAGGCCGAGGTCCAGCCAGCTCACGCCCCAGCCCCAGGCCAGCGGAACCGCCCCGAGGACGGCCAGGAACGGGACGGTGATGAAGAGGAGCAGGGTGAGCTGCTCGATCGTGCGCTTCTTCTCGCCGCCCAGCGTGGCGGAGGAGGGTGCGGGGTCTTCGTCGGGCGCCCTCGGGGCGTCATCGATCACATCGGAACTTGTGGTCATGGGGCGTCCCCTGTGGGGTCGAAGAGGGTGGGTGTGGCCGGTAACCGCGCCTGCGAGTAGCTGAAAACAGTGCCTACGGTTCCGTAACCTACGGCATCGTAAGTATGGCAGCGCGTTTACTCGGGGCAAGAGCCCGAGAGACTGCACGTCCGGATGGACACCTATCCTTGGTCTCGGTCGGACAGCGCGGTCCGCTCTGTTTCTTCCCGGATGCCCGGCCGCTGATGCGGCACCTGCCGCCTCGGGCTGACGGGTTCCCCTCCAGACGAGCTTCAACACTGCAAGGAGCCGCACCTGTGAGCAGTGCCGACGACCAGAGCACGACAACCGGCAGTGAGCTGCGCGCCGATATCCGCCGCCTCGGCGATCTGCTGGGCGAGACCCTCGTACGGCAGGAGGGACCCGAGCTTCTCGAACTGGTCGAGAAGGTCCGCCGCCTCACCCGGGAGGACGGCGAGGCCGCCGCCGAGCTACTGCGCGGCACCGAACTGGAGACGGCGGCCAAGCTGGTCCGTGCCTTCTCCACCTACTTCCACCTGGCGAACGTCACCGAGCAGGTGCACCGCGGCCGCGAGCTGCGCGCCCGGCGCGCCGCCGAGGGCGGACTCCTCGCCCGTACGGCGGACCGGCTGAAGGACGCCGACCCCGAGCACCTGCGTGCCACCGTGCAGCACCTCAATGTGCGCCCCGTCTTCACCGCGCACCCCACCGAGGCGGCCAGGCGCTCGGTCCTCAACAAGCTGCGCCGCATCGCCGCCCTGCTGGAGACCCCGGTCATCGAAGCCGACCGGCGCCGCTACGACACCCGTCTGGCCGAGAACATCGACCTGGTCTGGCAGACCGACGAGCTGCGGGTCGTGCGCCCCGAACCGGCCGACGAGGCCCGCAACGCCATCTACTACCTCGACGAGCTGCACGCCGGCGCCGTCGGAGACGTCCTGGAGGATCTGACCGCGGAACTGGAGCGCGTCGGCGTCCAGCTCCCCGAGGAGAGCCGCCCCCTCAGCTTCGGCACCTGGATCGGCGGCGACCGCGACGGCAACCCGAACGTGACACCGCAGGTCACCTGGGACGTCCTGATCCTCCAGCACGAGCACGGCATCAACGACGCGCTCGAACTGATCGACGAACTGCGCGGCTTCCTCTCGAACTCCATCCGCTACACCGGCGCCACCGAGGAACTGCTCAGCTCCCTGCAGACCGACCTGGAGCGGCTGCCCGAGATCAGCCCCCGCTACAAGCGTCTCAACGCCGAAGAGCCCTACCGGCTCAAGGCCACCTGCATCCGGCAGAAGCTGGAGAACACCAAGCAGCGGCTCGCCAGGGGCACCGCCCACGAGGACGGCCGCGACTACCTCGGCACCGCCGAACTGCTGCGGGACCTCGCCCTCATCCAGACCTCGCTGCGCGAGCACCGGGGCGCCCTGTTCGCCGACGGCCGCATGAACCGTACGATCCGTACGCTCGCCGCCTTCGGCCTCCAGCTCGCCACCATGGACGTACGGGAACACGCCGACGCCCACCACCACGCGCTCGGGCAGCTCTTCGACCGGCTCGGCGAGGAGTCCTGGCGCTACGAGGACATGCCGCGCGAGTACCGGCACAAGCTGCTCGCCAAGGAACTGCGCTCCCGCCGGCCCCTCGGGCCGACGCCGGCGCCGCTGGACGCGGCCGGACAGAAGACCCTCGGAGTCTTCGAGACGGTCAAGAGGGCCCTCAAGGTCTTCGGACCCGAGGTGATCGAGTCGTACATCATCTCGATGTGCCAGGGCGCCGACGACGTGTTCGCCGCCGCCGTGCTGGCCCGCGAGGCCGGACTCCTCGACCTGCACGCGGGCTGGGCGAAGATCGGCATCGTGCCGCTCCTGGAGACGACCGACGAGCTCAAGGCCGCCGACACCATCCTTGAGGACATGCTGTCCGACCCGTCCTACCGGCGGCTCGTGGCCCTGCGCGGCGACGTGCAGGAGGTCATGCTCGGCTACTCCGACTCGTCGAAGTTCGGCGGCATCACGACGAGTCAGTGGGAGATCCACCGCGCCCAGCGCCGGCTGCGCGACGTCGCCCACCGGTACGGCGTACGCCTGCGGCTCTTCCACGGCCGCGGCGGCACCGTCGGCCGCGGCGGCGGCCCCTCGCACGACGCGATCCTCGCCCAGCCCTGGGGCACCCTGGAGGGCGAGATCAAGGTCACCGAACAGGGCGAGGTCATCTCCGACAAGTACCTCGTGCCGTCGCTGGCCCGCGAGAACCTGGAACTGACCGTCGCGGCCACCCTGCAGGCCTCCGCGCTGCACACCTCCCCGCGTCAGTCCGACGAGTCACTCGCCCGCTGGGACGCCGCCATGGACGTCGTCTCCGAGGCCGCGGAGGCCGCCTACCGCCGCCTGGTGGAGGACCCGGACCTGCCGACGTACTTCCTCGCCTCCACACCGGTCGACCAGCTCGCCGACCTGCACCTGGGCTCGCGGCCCTCCCGCCGCCCCGGCTCGGGCGTCTCGCTCGACGGCCTGCGCGCCATCCCGTGGGTGTTCGGCTGGACCCAGTCCCGGCAGATCGTCCCCGGCTGGTTCGGCGTCGGCTCCGGCCTGAAGGCCCTGCGCGAAGCCGGCCTCGACAGCGTCCTGGACGAGATGCACGAGCAGTGGCACTTCTTCCGCAACTTCATCTCCAACGTCGAGATGACGCTCGCCAAGACCGATCTCAGGATCGCCCGCCACTACGTCGAGACCCTCGTCCCCGAGGAGCTCCAGCACGTCTTCGCCACCGTCGAGGCCGAGCACGAACGGACCGTCCGCGAGGTGCTGCGCATCACCGGTGAGACCGAGCTCCTCGACGCCCACCCGGTGCTGAAGCAGACCTTCACCATCCGCGACGCCTACCTGGACCCGATCTCGTACCTCCAGGTCGCCCTCCTCAAGCGTCAGCGCGACGCGGCCGCGGCCGGCTCCGAGCCGGACCCGCTGCTGTCCCGCGCCCTGCTCCTCACGGTCAACGGCGTGGCGGCGGGCCTGCGCAACACCGGCTGACCGGACCGGCAGCAGTTCGGCAGCAGTCCAGTCCAGCGCGAGAGGGCGGCTGAAGGTCCGTACGGACCTTCAGCCGCCCTCTCGCGTACACAGAGTGCCAGGAGTACTCAGAGTGCCAGGAACGCGGCCGTGACCAGCGCCAGGCCCGAACCGCCGAGCACCCACCCCAGACGGCTCATGCGCAGGCCGCCCGCCACCACCACCGAAGCGAGCATCAGCGCGCCTCCCAGCGGCGCCCAGGCGTAGAGCAGGCCACCGGTGCCCGTACGGACGACCTCGTCACTGCCGGGCTTCACCACGACCGTGTACGTGCGGCCCTTCTCCACGGCCACCTCGCTGTCGAGGACGACCAGGTCCCGCGCGGTGGACTCCTCCGACGCGGGCCGGTACGGACCCGTGCACCGGTCCTCGGCACACTTGGTGACCGTCATCGTGCCGCGCTCACGGCCCTTGGTCAGCATCACGTGCTGGGCGGTCCCCCAGGAGGCCCAGACACCCGCGATCAGGATCAGCACCGCGACCGTCCCCATCGCCGCGAGTTGCCCGAACCGCAGCGCCGCGACCGCGTTCCGACGGGAGGCAAGGGCAGGCATGGCGGCGATCCTTGGCCATGGCACTGCGCTCGGTCAACTCGGGTGGGAGACAAGTCCCGTGTTGTACGGACCTTTCAGCCGCCCGAGCCCCTTGAGAGCCCGCAGCGCCCGCAGCGCCCTGAGCACTCCGACCCGCCCGGTCGTCTCACGAGTTGTACGTCGACTGGGCCCGCTCCAGGCCCTCGATGACGAGACACTCCGCCGCGTCCGCCGCCCGGTCCACGAAGTAGTCCAGTTCCTTGCGCTCCGCCGACCCGAAGTCCTTCAGGACGAAATCGGCGACCTGCATACGCCCCGGCGGGCGCCCGATGCCGAAACGGACCCGGTGGTAGTCCGGACCCATCGCCTTCGTCATCGACTTCAGGCCGTTGTGGCCGTTGTCGCCGCCGCCCAGTTTCAGCCGCAGCACCCCGTGGTCGATGTCCAGCTCGTCGTGCACGGCCACGATGTTCGCCGTCGGCACCTTGTAGAAGTCCCGCAGGGCTGTCACCGGGCCGCCCGACAGGTTCATGTACGACATCGGTTTCGCCAGGATCACCCGGCGGTTCAGCGGACCGGGTGGCCCGATACGCCCCTCGATCACCTGGGCCTGCGCCCGGCCGGCCCGCTTGAACTTGCCGCCGATCCGCCCGGCAAGGATGTCGGCCACCATGAAGCCCACGTTGTGGCGGTTCATGGCGTAGTCGGGGCCGGGGTTGCCCAGTCCCACGATCAGCCATGGGGCGCCTGGTTCCGTGGTCACGTCCGTCACGTCCGTTACTCCCATGGGTCCTTGACCGGCTGTCCTGGGCCGGCTGTCCTTGTCGGCAGCCGCTGTCCGGCCGTCGGTGTCCGGCGGATGCGCACCGGCCGCCACCCCCGAAGGAGCGGCGGCCGGTGAACAGTGATCCGGTGCGGGTGCGGGTGCGGGATCAGGCCTCGGTGGACGCGTCGGCCGCGTCGTCCGTGGCCTCCTCCGCCTGGGCGGCCAGAACCTGCAGCACGACCGCGTCCTCGTCGATGGCCAGGACGGTGCCCTCGGGCAGCGGGATGTCCTTGGCGAGGATGGCGGCACCGGCCTCCAGGCCCGCGATGGACACGGTGACCGACTCGGGGATGTGCGTGGCCTCGGCCTCGACCGTCAGCGTGCTCAGCACGTGCTCGAGCAGGAACGCGCCCGGGGCCAGGTCGCCCTCGGTGTGCACGTAGACCTCGACGGTGACCTTCTCGCCGCTCTTCACCAGCAGCAGGTCGACGTGCTCGAGGAAGCCCTTGATGGCGTCACGCTGGACGGCCTTCGGGATCACCAGCTGGGTCTTGCCCTCGACGTCCAGGGTCAGCAGGACGTTCGGGGTACGCAGGGCGAGCTGGAGCTCGTGGCCCGGCAGCGTGATGTGGAGCGGCTCGCCGCCGTGGCCGTACACAACGGCGGGAACCTTGCTCTCGCGGCGGATGCGGCGCGCGGCACCCTTGCCGAACTCGGTGCGGGTCTCGGCGGCGATCTTGACCTCGGACATGGTCACTCCTCGTAGTACAGGGGAAGCCAGGGAAGATAAGTCACCCGGCCGAACCATCGGCCTGCTACGAAGAGCGCGTCGATAACGGACCGCCGCACCAAAGAGTGCGGCCTCCCTCGCCGAGCAACTGTGGCAGCTTACGCGGCGGGGAGGCCGTACAAGAAATCGATCTACGCGGGCCCGTAGCGGGCCGGGGGCCGGCTACTCGTCGAAGAGGCTCGTCACCGAGCCGTCCTCGAAGACCTCACGTACCGCGTTCGCGATCGTCGGCGCGATCGAGAGCACTGTGATCTTGTCCAGTTCCAGCTCTCCCGGAGTGGGCAGCGTGTCCGTGAAGACGAACTCGCTGACCTTCGAGTTCATCAGACGCTCCGCGGCCGGGCCCGACAGCACACCGTGCGTCGCCGTCACGATGACGTCCTCCGCGCCGTGCGCGAACAGCGCGTCCGCCGCGGCGCAGATCGTGCCACCCGTGTCGATCATGTCGTCGACCAGCACACAGACCCGGCCCTCGACGTCACCCACGACCTCGTGCACGGTGACCTGGTTCGCGATGTCCTTGTCACGGCGCTTGTGCACGATCGCCAGCGGCGCGCCCAGCCGGTCGCACCAGCGATCGGCCACCCGCACCCGGCCGGCGTCCGGCGAGACCACCGTGAGCTTCGAGCGGTCCACCTTGTGGCCCACGTAGTCGGCGAGCAGCGGCAGTGCGAACAGATGATCCACCGGACCGTTGAAGAAGCCCTGGATCTGGTCGGTGTGCAGATCGACCGTCAGAAGGCGGTCCGCACCGGCCGTCTTCAGCAGGTCGGCGATCAGACGCGCCGAGATGGGTTCACGCCCACGGTGCTTCTTGTCCTGACGGGCGTAACCGTAGAACGGCATGATCACGGTGATGCTCCGGGCGGAAGCCCGCTTCAGAGCGTCGATCATGATCAGCTGTTCCATGATCCATTTGTTGATCGGGGCCGTGTGGCTCTGGATCAGGAAGCAGTCGGCGCCGCGGGCCGACTCCTCGTAGCGGACGTAGATCTCACCGTTGGCGAAGTCGAAGGCCTTCGTCGGGACGACCCCGACACCCAGCTGGTGGGCGACCTCCTCGGCAAGCTCGGGGTGGGCGCGGCCGGAGAAGAACATCATCTTCTTCTCGCCGGTCGTCTTGATCCCGGTCACAGCACTGTCTCCTCAGAGGTGTCTCAGCTGGATGTCGAGATGTGCTCTCAAGTGCGGTCTCGTGCCCTCAAGCGCGGTCTCAGCTGGATGTGCGGGTGTTCGTCTATCACGGTACGCCGAGTCCGGCCCGACCTTTTCCGGTCAGCTTTCGCCGCCGGCCTCCCGGGACGTCGCTTCCGCTGCCCTCGCGGCGGCGCTCCCCGGACGCTTCCGGGCCACCCAGCCCTCGATATTCCGTTGCTGGCCGCGGGCCACGGCCAGCGAACCGGGCGGCACATCCTTCGTGATCACGGATCCGGCGGCGGTGTACGCGCCGTCCCCGATGGTGACAGGAGCCACAAACATGTTGTCCGAACCCGTCTTGCAGTGTGACCCCACCGTCGTGTGGTGCTTGGCCTCACCGTCGTAGTTCACGAAGACGCTCGCGGCCCCGATGTTGGAGTACTCGCCGATCGTCGCGTCACCGACGTACGAGAGGTGCGGGATCTTCGTGCCCTCGCCGATCGAGGAGTTCTTCGTCTCCACATATGTACCCACCTTGGCCTTCAGCCCGAGGCGGGTGCCGGGACGGAGATACGCGTAGGGGCCCACGTTCGCCTGGGGGCCGACCTCGGCGCCGTTCGCGACCGTGTTGTCGACCCTCGCGCCCGCGCCCACCGTGGTGTCGTTCAGGCGGGTGTTGGGGCCGACCTCGGCGCCCTCGCCCAGGTGCGTGGCGCCCTGGAGCTGGGTGCCGGGGTGCACGATCGCGTCCTGCTCGAAGGTGACGGTGACGTCGACCCATGTCGAGGCCGGGTCGACGACGGTCACGCCCGCGAGCATCGCGTCCCGCAGCAGACGGTCGTTGAGGATGCGGCGGGCTTCCGCCAGCTGTACCCGGTTGTTGATGCCGGCGATCTCGCGGTGGTCGCCCGCCACGGCGGCGCCGACGCGGTGCCCCGCCTCCCGGAGGATGCCGAGGACGTCCGTCAGGTACTCCTCGCCCTGGCTGTTGTCCGTACGGACCTTGCCGAGCGCGTCCGCGAGGAGCTGCCCGTCGAACGCGAAGACACCGGAGTTGATCTCACGGATCGCGCGCTGGGAGTCGGAGGCGTCCTTGTGCTCGACGATCGCCGTCACGGCTCCCGAGACGTTGTCGCGGACGATACGGCCGTAGCCGGTGGCGTCCGGCACCTCGGCGGTCAGCACGGTGACCGCGTTGCCGTCGCCCGTGTGCGTCGCGGCGAGCTTCTGGAGCGTCGCGCCGGTGAGGAGGGGGGTGTCCCCGCAGACGACCACGACGGTGCCGTCGACGACGCCGCCCAGTTCCTCCAGGCCCATCCGCACGGCGTGCCCCGTGCCGTTCTGCTCGGCCTGGACGGCCGTCCGTACACCCGGAGCGGTCCCGGCGAGGTGCGCGGTGACCTTCTCGCGGGCGTGACCCACGACGACGACCAGTTTGTCGGGGTGCTCGGGGTCCAACTCGCCCGCGGCGGCGAGTACATGGCCGACGAGGGAACGGCCGCAGAGGTCGTGCAGGACCTTCGGTGTGGCCGACTTCATACGGGTGCCCTCACCCGCTGCGAGAACGACGACGGCTGCGAGTGGGGTATCCCCTGCTCCGGAGCCGAGAGCTTGGGGAGGGTTGGCGCTCACGGGAATGCCCTTCGGCTACTGGTGTCTGGGGTGCGGACATCCGCAGGATACCGGGGCGTTTCAGGGGCGACATGAGAGCGGGCCCTGACAGTGCTGTCAGGGCCCGGAGGTGAGCGGCTCCCCCATCAGGATTCGAACCTGAACATACGGTACCAAAAACCGCAGTGCTGCCTGATTACACCATGGGGGATCGAAGCAGGCTAAACCGGGCATCCGGTCGCATCGCCAAATCGATACCCAACACTATGCCGTACCAAGACCCTTCGGTGCGACGGTACAAGTCCGCGCTCCTGGGGGTGCGCGTCATGGCGGACACCGATCACGCGAGGGCCGCCGGTCCCGGCGGAATGTGGGCTTCCGGTGTCGAACGGGCGCCGATTCGGCAGTTCGAGGGATAACGGCCGGTTTCGCTTCTGTTCGATTACGGGGAGTGGTGTAGGCCAGTACGGGAAACTCGCCGGAAATGGGGCGGGGGGCGACCGTAGGCTGGGGACATGACCACGACGGGGGAAGACGGCACCGCGGCCTTGACCGGGCCGTGGTGGTGGGCGAGGTGGCGCAGTGCGGTGCTCGACGGAGGCCTCGCGCTGGTGTCGTCCGTGGAGTGCGCGATAGAGGGGTTCCCGTTCGCGGGGGCGGCGGGGGTGCCGGTGCCCGCGGGGATGCTCTTCGGGGCGGTCGCCGGGTCCGTGCTGCTGTTCCGGAGGCGGTGGCCGATCGCCGTCGTCCTGGTGTCGATCGCCATCACGCCTGCCCAGATGGGGTTCCTGATGGGGCTCGTGGGGCTCTACACGCTGGCGGCGTCCGAGTCGCCCCGGCGGATCATCGGGGCGCTCGCGGGCATGTCGATGGTGGGGATGCTCATCGTCACGTATGTGCGGGCGTACCAGGGGATGGCGCGGGGGGGCATGGGGCTGGGGGACTGGTCCGTGCCCTTCGTGTCCATCACGACCTCGCTCGGGATGACCGCCCCGCCGGTGCTGCTCGGGCTGTACGTGGGGGCCCGGAGGCGGTTGATGGAGAGTCTGCGGGAGCGGGCCGACTCCCTGGAGCGGGAGTTGCAGCTGCTGGCGGAGCGGGCCGAGGAGCGGGCGGAGTGGGCGCGCAACGAGGAGCGGACCCGGATCGCCCGTGAGATGCACGACGTCGTCGCGCACCGGGTGAGTCTGATGGTCGTGCATGCCGCCGCGCTGCAGGCGGTGGCCCGAAAGGATCCGGAGAAGGCCGTGAAGAACGCCTCACTCGTGGGTGACATGGGGCGGCAGGCGTTGACCGAGTTGCGGGAGATGCTGGGGGTGCTGCGCAGGGGCGACGGTGCGGCGCAGGGAAGCGGGTTCTCGTCGGTGCAGGCGCAGGCCTTGCCGCTGGCGGCTGTGGGGGCCGCGGCGGCGGCGGCCGCGTCCCGGGCCGTCGACGAGGAGTCGGGGGAGGGGCCCTGCCTCGATGATCTGGAGGAACTGGTCGGGCAGTCCGCCGCCGCGGGAATGATCGTCGATCTCTCCGTGGAGGGGGCGGCGCGGGTGTACGCGGCGATGGTGGAACAGACCGCCTACCGCGTGGTGCAGGAGGCGTTGACCAACGTCCACAAGCATGCGGCGGGGGCGAAGACCCGGGTGCGGCTGGCGCACCGGGGGGCGGAGATCGCGATGCAGGTGGAGAACGGGCCGCCGCCCGAGCCGGGGGCCGCGTCCGACGCCAGGCTGCCCAGTGGGGGGAACGGTCTGCTGGGGATGAAGGAGCGGGTCGTCGGTCTCGGCGGCGTGTTCGTGTCCGGGCCCACGGACGCGGGCGGCTTCCGGGTGTCGGCGGTCATTCCGGCGCAATAGCGAGCCGGGGTTCACCGCTGTCGGGGCCCGCTCGGCTGTCGGCTCAACTGTCCGCTCGGCCGTCGGCTCGGATGCCGGGGCCTGCTCAGTTGCCGGAGCCGGCTCAGCCGGCTGTCAGGCGTACCGGTTCCCGGCCCGCGACGAGGGTGGTCAGGGCCTGGCCGATGTCGCTGCCCAGATACCAGTCGCCCGTGTGGTCCAGGATGTAGACGCGGCCCTCCGTGTCGATGGCCAGCAGGGCTCTGCTGTCGGTCTCCTCGCCGAGGGGAGCCACTTCGGTGCCCAGGGCTCTGCCGAGGTCGGCGAGAGTACGGGCCATGTGGAGGCCGTGGAGGGGATCCAGGTGGAGAGGGGACGGGGCGATCTGCCGGCCGGTCTCGATCGTGGTGACGCGCAGCCCGCCGAACTCCGCCCATGCCTCCACCGCCGCCGGGAACACGGCGTGGCGGTGCCCGGCGGTGGACTCGTGGTTGCGCAGGGCGTCGGCCCAGAACTCGGCCTGCCTTATGTCCCAGCGGCCCGGTAGCCATCCGGCGGAGCGCAGCGCTGCATCGACCGGGACGGAGAAGCGGGTGGTGGCGGTGCGGTCGGTGTGCATCTGCCCTTCGCGATCGTTCTGAGCTGCCGGGTGGATTCCCGGTCGGCTTCTTCGGGTGGCGCCGGTGACGCCTTCGTACGGGTGCGGGACCGGGACCGTGCGGGTGCTGGACCGTGCGGCCGCGGGCCCTGTCATTTCTCCTGGGCGGTCGGGTCGACGATGCGTACGCCGAAGTGGGCGCTGAGTGCGGTGCAGGCGCGGCAGGGCTGCGCGAAGCTGCCGTGCAGCGGGTCGCCGTCCTCGCGGATGCGGCGGGCGGTCAGTTTTGCCTGCTTGAGGGATTTCCGGGCCTCGCCGTTGGTCATGGGTTTTCGAATGGCTCGTTTGGAGCGGGCGGTGTCGGCCGCGGCGAGGTGACGGGAGATGAGGATCACCTCGGCGCAGCGGCCGGTGAAGCGGTCGCGCTGGCCGCTCGTCAGGGTGTCGAGAAAGTCCTGCACGAGGGGGTGCAAGGGCGGCGGCTGGTCGCCGCGGCCCGCTGTGCCGGTGAGCGTGGCGCCGCGTACGGACAGAGCGGCCGCGATGGTGGGAAGTATGCCGTCGCGGCGGTGGAGGAGAACCGGGGCGCTGGGCACCTCGGTGCTGCTCCAGCCGACCCGCGGATCCCCGGACGTACCCGTCTGCGTTGCGCTCATTGTCCCGTTCCCTCCCAATAGAGCCTGTGTCCGAACTCCGGTCGGATCGGCGCACGCCGTCTGGTGCGTGCGCCAGGCCGGGGTTCAGACGCAGGCTCTTACCGCATCCCCCGGTGCTCGGACAGAGTGCCAAACTCCGTGGCTGGTGCGGAAGCTGGGGCGCTGCGACACGCGATGTCCTCGTCGTACCGTCACGGCCCGATGACGGCAGGTCACGGAAGCGGAGGACCCTTGGCCGGTACGGGACAGGAGGCCCGGTGACCGGTGTCGCTCCACCGCATAGGCTGTCGACATCCGCGATCCTTCAGAACGCCGCAGGGGGCAACCGCCATGACGACAGGTCGGCTCGGGCAACAGGCCGCGCCGCCGAACGCGGCCTATACCGGGCAGGTCGTGCACTTCCCGGATCCGGTCCGGGCGGCACGTCACCCGAGAGGGGTACGTGTCGACGAGGCCGGCTACCCGGACTTCTCGTTCTATGCGCGTGCGATCGCCGAGATCGCCGAGCCGCCCGAGGGGTTCGGCGTCGACGAGCTGCGGCTGACCGACTACGTGTCGGCGAACGCCGCCCTGGCGGCTTCCGGGCACGACCTGTGGGACACCATCCCGGCCGTCGCGACTCCGCACGGCTGGACCTGGCATCACGTCCCGCGGACCCGCCGGCTGGAGCTGGTGCCGGTCGAGGTGAAGGCGTTGCTGCGGCATCACGGCGGGCTCGCCACCGCGGCGGTCGACCAGGACAAGCGGGGCACCCGGCCACTGCAGGAGACCCGGCCCGCGCACTTCGGGCTGCCGAAGGCGGCGGTCGCCGTGACCGAGCAGCAGGTGCTGGCGGCCGAGGAGGATCTCGGGTACCGGCTGCCGGGCGCGTACCGGTCCTTCCTGAAGGCCGCCGGCGGGTGTGCCCCGGCCGGGGCCGCGCTGGACGCCGAGCTGGGACTGCTGGTCGATCAGCCGTTCTTCACGGTGCGGGACGAGGCCGCCGTCAACGACCTCGTCTACGTCAACAAGTGCCTGCGGGACCATCTCACCAAGGACTATCTGGGAGTCGGGTTCGTGCAGGGCGGGCTGCTCGCGGTGAAGGTGAAGGGCGAGCGGGTCGGCTCCGTGTGGTTCTGCGCGTACGACGATGCCCGTGACCAGGACGCGTGGCCGCCCGCGGAGCGCGTACAGCGGCTGCTGTTGCCCTGTGGTGACGACTTCGATCAGTTCCTGTCCCGGCTCGCGGGCAATCCGCCCGAGCTGGCGACGGTGGCGAACCTGATGGTGGACGGCGGCTTCGCGCGGGCCATGCCGGTGTCCACCGTGTCTTCGGTGGGGGAGTGAGCGTCCGATGGTGACCTTCGCGCAGGCGCAGGAGCGCGCGGAAGAGTGGATCAACGGGGAAGTGCCCGGTTACCAGCACCGTGAGGTGCGGGTCCGGGAGTTCGATCTCGGGTTCGTGGTGTGGGCGGAGGACCGGGCCGACGGTCCGCGTTCCGACGGCGGCGCCCAGCGGCTCGTCATCGCGCGCGACAGCGGGGAGGCCACGCTGTGGCCCTCGCTGCCGGTGGGCGAGGTGATCCGCCGGTACGAGGAGGAGTACGGGCTCCCGGACGCGGTGCCCGACCAGGCGCCCGCGCCTCCCGCGCGCGTCGACCTCAACCAGACGTCGTTCCTGCTCACTCCGCCGGAGTGGCTGCAGGAGGCGGCGGACCGGATGGGGGTTCCGGATCACCGGGGAAGGCCGCCCGGCGGGTCCTCGGGCGGGGCTGCGGCCGGTTCTTCGGGCGCACCTTCGGGCGGGGCCGGGTCCCAGCCCGAAGACGCCGTTCCTCCTTCCGACGCGGTTCCTCCTGCCGTCGCCGCTGCCGCGGCCGTTCCCCCCGCGGATGCCGTTCCTCCCGCCGCTGCCACTCCTCCGGTCGATGCCGCCCCTGCCGGTCACGGCGGTGCCGGGGGCTCGCTGCCCCAGACGTTGCCGGGACCAGCCGCCGGTTCGGGGGCCTCGTCCGGCACGGGCGCGCCTGCCGCTCCGGGCGGCGGCACGGCGTGGCCCGCCGCCGGCGGGGACGGGCCCGCCGGCCCCGGGCTGCCCGCCGACGCGACTCCGTGGGCCGGTACCGACACCAACGCCGAAGCGGGGGACGACCGTTCCGTGCCGCTGCCCGCGACGGTGTACGCGCGGCAGATCCGGGATGTCGGGGACGGCGCCACGCCGCTCCCGCCCGAGACCGCACCCGAGGCCAGGACCAAGCTGATCTCGGGAGGCAGCCAACTGCCGCGTACCGCCGTCGCGCCCGCGCTGGGCGATCCGCAACCGCCCGCGTTCCCCCAGGGTCCGGGCGCGCCGGGCACCGCGCCCCAGGGACCGGCGGCGCCCGGTGCGACGCCGCCCGCGCCGCCCGCGCCGTCCTCGTACGGCCACCCGCAGAGTGCCGGTGCCGGTACTACGCCCCCTCCGGGCGCGCCTTCCTACGGCTATCCGCAGGGTGCCCCGCAGCCGCCCGCCGCTGCCCACACACCGCAGTCGCCGCCCGCTTCGAGTGCGCAGGGTCGGCCGCTGCCGTCCAACGCCGGTGACATCGCGGACGCGGCGACCAGCAAGGCGCAGTCTCCGCCGCGTGGTGCGCGGGGCGCGGGCGCGCCCGGTACGCCGCCGCCTCCCGGGGCACCCGGTACGCCGGGTGCGCGGCCGGGTGGTCCGGCCCCGGCGTCGGGGCCCGGTGCGCCGGGCGCACCGGCCGGTGGGTATGTGCCGACGCAACTCGTCTCGCAGATCGGCCCCGACGGGCCGGAGGGTCTCGCGGGTCAGGGTCAGGGTCAGGGTCAGGGTCAGGGTCCAGGTCCGGGTGCCGGTCCAGGTGCGCCTGGCGCTCCGGGCCGGCCGGGCGGGCCCGGAGCCCCGCAGCCTCCGGGTGCCCCTGGCGCTCCGGGTGCCCCAGGTGCCCCCAACCCGCCCGGCGGTACGTCCTCCGGTGGGGTCCACCATGCCGCGACCCAGCTCGCCGGTCCCGCGATCGGCGGCCCCGGTGCTCCGCAGCCTCCAGGCGCCCCGGGTGCTCCTGGCGTTCCCGGTGCTCCCGGCGTGCCTCGCGCTCCGGGTGCCCCCAACCCGCCCGGCGGTACGTCCTCCGGTGGGGTCCACCATGCCGCGACCCAGCTCGCCGGTCCCGCGGTCGGTGGTTCGGGCACCGCTCCGCCGCCTCCCGCTCCCGGCGCGCCCGGCATGCCTCCCGGGGGCCCCGGCATGCCGCCGCCCGCCCCGCACCAGCCGTTCCCGGGCCAGCAGTCGTTCCCGGGTCAGCCGATGCCGGGTCAGTCCCTGCCCGGTCAGCAGCCCCCGGCCTACGGTTACCCCCAGCAGGCTCCGCCCACGGTCGGCCCGGGCTACCAGGCGGTTCTGCGCTACCGGGCCCAGGACGGCAGTGAGCAGCAGCTGATCCGGCGGTCCGCGCCGGGCACCCCGCACCCGGAGTGGCAGATCCTGCACGAGCTGCGGGCGATGAACGTGCCGCCGCAGCAGGTGCTGGAACTGCACACCGAACTGGAGTCCTGCGAGCTGCCGGGCGCGTACTGCGCGCGGATGATCCGGGAGAGCTGGCCGCAGGCGAGGATCACGAGCATCGCCTCGTACGGCACCGACCATGCGAGCCGTCAGCAGGGCATGGCCCAACTGCTCGCGCACCAGGGCGAGCTGCACCAGGTCGCGGACGGCCCGGCGAGGCCGGGACCCGTACGGGCGCCGTTGCCGCCGGTGCAGTCCGTGCCGCCGATTCCGCCGGAGGCGATCGGGCAGGAGCTGGCGGCGGCCTTCGGTCCTGGCGTGTTCCGGTTCGACCAGGCTGCGGTGTCCCGGCAGGGCGTGCCGCCGATCGTGGCGCACACCCTGGTGGTGGCCGGACTGCCCGTCGACATGAACCCGTTCTTCTGGGCGCAGGCCCAGCCGGGCCGTCCGGTGCCGACGCTCGCCGAACTGGCGCAGGAGCGTGGGGTGCAACCGGGCGCGGACGCCGGCTCGTACCTCGTCATGGGCAGTGACTTCGGCAGGGCGATCTGTGTCCAGTACGGGACGGCGAACATCGTGGCCGTGCCCGTGGAGGCGGGCCCCGGCGGTGCTCCCGTACCGCCGCAGTTCGTGAACACGGGGCTGCCCGAGTTCGCGCGCAGCCTCGCGCTGCTGGGCCGTATGTGGCGGCTTCGCTTCGGACTCAACCAGGAGCAGGCGGGGCGCTGGACCGTCGACTTCCAGGCGCAGTTGGCCGCGATCGACCCGGCGGCCCTCGGGTCGCCGGAGAGCTGGTGGTCGGTGCTGCTGGAACAGATGTGGGACGGCCTGCTCTGACGCTTCACCGAGCATGGTGAGAGGGCCGAGCCCGGTCGACCGACCGGACCCGGCCCTTTTTCTGTCGTCCTTCTGCCGTCCTTCTGCCGTCCTTCTGTCGTGGTTCTGTCGTTGGTGGGGTGCCCTGCTGGGGCACGCGGCGGAGTGTCGCATTATGCGCACTTCCGTCTGATCCGCCAGGATGTGCGGCACATGCGGTGCATCACGGTGTACGACGTACGCCGCGCACCGTAGTCGCACGCCGGAGAGGGGATTCGAGGATGAGCAGCGCATCGGTGTCGACTCAGGGCTTCGAGGTCGTACGGGGGCGTGGTTACCGTCCCGAGCAGGTCGACGCGTACGCCGCGGTGCTCTCGGCGGGCCGTGACGCCGCCTGGGAACGGGCCGCCCGACTGACCGTGCTGGCCAGGGAGATGGAGGCCGAGGCGCTGCGGCTGCGCGAGGTCGTGACGGAACTCGCCCCCCAGACGTACGAGCTGCTGGGCGACCGGGCCCGGCAACTCTTCGAGCTGGGGGAGGAGGAGGCCGCGGCGGTGCGCGAGAGCGCGCGGCAGCAGGCGCGCCAAGTCGTGGAGGAGGCGGAGGCGGCGGCCGGGCGGGTGCGCGCGGCAGCGCGGGCGGACGCCGACGAGGTGCGCGCCGAGGCCGACGACCGGGCCCGGCACGGGCTGCTCGCCGCCCAGACCGAGGCCGACGAGATGAGGATCTCCGCACGGCGCGAGGTGAAGGAGGCCCGCGGTGAGGCGCTGGCCGCGCTGCGCGAGACGCGGCGGCGCAGCGAGAACCTGCTCGCCGAGCAGGAGAAGGAGCACGCCGAGCGCTGGGAGAGGGCCGGGTGCGAGGCCGCCGAACGGGAGACCGCGCTCGACGTGCACCACGAGGAACTCGTCGCGCGCGCCGAGTCGGGTTCGGCCGAGGCGGGACGGGCCCTGGCCGAGGCCGAGGAGTCGGCCCGCCACCTCCAGGAGGACGCGGACGCCCGCGCCGCCGAACTCCTCGCCGAGGCCCGGGTCCAGGAGGAGCGCATCGCCCGCGAGACGGAACGGGTCCTGCGCGAACACGGCGAGCAGTGGGACAACGTACAGGCCCACATGGACCATGTGCGCAGCAGCCTCGCGGCGCTGACGGGGCGGGCGGCGGCCGAGTAACACTCACGCGTCCGCCGCCCACTGCCCGCTGCATACGTCCCTGCCGCCCACCGTCCGCTGCATACGTCCCTGCCGCCCACCGTCCGCTATACGTACCCGCCGCCCGCGCGGCCACCGCTCACGCGCCCACCGCCCACGAACCCGCCCGCGAAGGTTCGTTCACTCCTTGCGTACGGCTCCCGCGAGGATCCAGCCCTCCACGGCCTCGTACTGCTTCCGGTGTTCCTCCACCTTCCTGCGGCCCGAGGCCACCGTGCCGAGCCAGCCGAGGGCGAAGCCCAGCGGGATGGAGACGAGGCCGGTCGTGGTGAACGGGAACCAGGTGAAGTCGTGGTCGGGGAACGCGGAGACGGGGGAACCGGAGACGAGGTTCGTGCCGGTCATCAGGATGAGCGTGCCGAGTGAGCCGCCGATGAGCGTGCACATGAGACCCGCCCGGGTGTAGCGGCGCCAGAAGAGGCTGTAGACCAGTGCGGGGGCCAGGGCCGAGGCGCCCAGGCAGAACGACAGCGTGACCAGCGGCTGCAGGCTGTGGTGCTGGACGAGCGTGGCCAGCACGATCGCCGGGATGCCGACCGCCACCGCGGACACCCGGGCCAGCGTCATCTCGCGACGCGGCGAGAGCTGGGCCCTGCCGTGCGCGAAGACGTCGTGGGCGAGGGAGTTGGCGCAGGCGAGGATCATGCCGGCGACGGAGGCGAGCACCGTCAGGAAGAGCGCGGCGGTGACGGTGGTGAAGAGGAACGTCTCGGCAGTCGAGACGTCCGCCCCGAACGCGGCCCGGGACCCCAGCAGATACGCCGTGTTGCCCTGTGGGTCCGCGGCCGCGATCGCCTCCCGCCCGATCAGCGCCGTCGCTCCGAAGCAGACGACCGTGATGACGAGGACGAACAGGGCCACGGCCGGCACCGCCCAGGACATCGACCGGCGCACCTGGCGGGCGCTGCCCGCCGTGTACATGCGCATGGTGATGTGCGGCAGGCAGGCCCCGCCCAGTACCACCGTCAGCTCCGAGGTGATCATGTCCAGGCGCGGGCTGGGTCCGCCCGAGAACTGCAGACCGGAGTTGAGGAACGCGGACCCCGCACCACTGTTGCGCGCCGCCTGGCCGAACAGGCTGCCGAGGTTCCAGTCGAACTTGTTCAGGATGAGTACGGCGATGACGGCACCGGAGCCGAGCAGCATCACGATCTTCATGATCTGGATCAGCGCGGTGCCCTTCATCCCGCCGATCGCCGCGTAACTGATCATCAGGATGCCGAGACCGACGATGCAGCCCGTCTTCAGCCCGTCGCTGGAGAAACCGAGGATGAACGCCAGCAGGTCGCCGGTGCCCGCCAGCTGTACGAGCATCAGCGGGAGCAGCGCGGTCAGCGTCGCCGCGCACGCCGCGATCCGTACCGACCGGCCCGGCATCCGCCGCGCCAGGGCGTCGCCCATGGTGAACCGGCCCGCGTTCCGCAGGGGTTCGGCCAGCAGGAACATCAGGAGCATGAGGGACAGCGCGGTGCTCAGGGCGAGTACGACCCCGTCGTACCCGGCGAGCGCGATCACGCCGCCCGTGCCGAGGACCGACGCGGCGGAGATGTAGTCACCGGCGATGGCAAGGCCGTTGCGCATCGGGGAGAGGCTGCCGTAGCCGGTGTAGAACTCGTCGAGGTCGTCCCGGTCGGGGCCGGTCATCACGCAGAGCAGCAGGGTGATGGTGGCCACGACGGTGAACGCCACCAGGGACATCGCCTGGGCGGAACTGCTGAAGCCGGTCATCGGCGTCCCTCCGCCCGCTTGGCGTCCAGCTCGGCCTGCTTCCTGAGGCGCTCGGCGATCGGGTCCACGCTCCTGCGGGCGGTGTACTCGTACAGCGCGATCGCCGCACAGGTGACGGGGACCTGGAGCAGTCCGAGTAGCAGTCCGAGGGGCAGCCCCTCGGTCACCTCGCCCGTCATCAACGAGGGCGCGGTCGCCGACAGGACGAGGAACAGCGTGAAGTAGCCGAGCGCCGCCAGAGTCGCCACGCGCCGCTGCCAGCGGTACGCGGTGCGCAGGTGGCGGATGTCGCTGTGCTGTCCGAGTGCGGCGTGCCGGGAGCGTTGCGGCCCGACGGGTTCGGGCTCCGGCTGCTGTGGGTCCCATTGTGGGTCCCAGTGGTAGGTGGAGTAGGGCGGGGACGAGTCGTAAGACATCCCGGTTCTCCTTGCGTGGCTCCGGTCCGGTGTGGACCGCAGAGATCGGGGTGAGCGACCGCAGGCTACCCGCAGGTAGCCAAGCGAAGCGAGGGTTTCACCAGACTGGCTGGTCGGTATGCGCTTACTACGCTGACCTGGGGTGTTACCCGCATCGCGCCCTTTACATCTGCCGCACTTTGTTCGCGTTCTGCCCTGCCTGAGACCTATCTGAGTTCTACCTGAGCCCTGCCTGAGGGGGAACGGTGAAGGTCGCGTGGACGGCGCTCGGAAGCCCCCTGGTCCCCGGGGTTCTTCTAGTCCCCGGGGTTCTTCAGCACCGGGAAACGGCGGGGGGCCACGAACAGCAGGACCAGGAAGGCGACTCCGGCCGCGCAGGCCGCGCCGAGATAGACGGAGTGGACCGCCTCCGCCACCGCTCGGCGCACGTGCTCGGCGGGCGCGCCCGACTCCAGGGACGTGGTCACCGAGTCCAGGTCGCCCGCACCGCCCAGCCGGGAGGCCAGCACCCCGTTGGCGACAGCGCCGAAGAGGGCGGCGCCGATCGTCTGACCGGTCTGGCGGCAGAAGAGGACGGAGGCGGTGGCCGTGCCGCGCTCCGCCCAGTCGACGGTCGCCTGGACGCCGATGAGCAGGGGGAGTTGGAAGAGCCCGAGCGCCCCGCCGAGGAAGAACATCAGCAGGGTGGGCTGCCAGGCCTCGCCGGGGTAGGGCAGGAAGGGGAAGGCGAGCAGGATCAGCGTGGCCGTGCCGATGCCGAGCATCGCCGTGTTGCGGAAGCCGATGCGACGGTAGACGTGCTGGCTGAGGGCCGCCGACACCGGCCAGCTCAACGTCCATACGGAGAGCACGAATCCGGCGGCGACGGGGGCGAGGCCGAGCACCGACTGCGCGTACGTGGGGAGGAAGACCGTCGGGGCGACCATGAGCAGGCCCAGGGCGCCGAGTGCGAGGTTCACGGCGGCGATGGTCCGGCGGCGCCAGACCCAGCCGGGGATGATCGGCTCGGCCGCCCGGCGTTCGACGAGTACGAGGACGGCTATGAGCCCGAGTCCCGTGCAGAACAGGGCCATTGAGGGCGCCGACAGCCATGGCCAGGCGACGCCGCCCTGCACCAGGGCCGTGAGGAGTACGCCGCCGCAGGCGAAGACGGTGAGCGCGCCCGCCCAGTCGATGCGCGGCGGGCGCGCGGGGGCGGCCCGCTCGGGCTCGTGAAGGTGGCGGATCAGGAGCCAGAGGGCGACCGCGCCCAGCGGCAGGTTGATGAGGAAGATCCAGCGCCAGTCGGCGTACGTGGCGAGTACCCCGCCGAGCGCCGGGCCTGCGACCGCCGAGGTGGCCCACACCGTGGACAACTTGGCCTGGATCTTGGGCCGTTGCTCCAGCGGGTAGAGGTCGGCGGCGAGCGTCTGGACCGTGCCCTGGAGGGCGCCGCCGCCGAGGCCCTGGACGATGCGGAACGCGATCAGCGAGGCCATGTTCCAGGCGAGCGCGCAGAGCAGCGAGCCGAGGAGGAAGAGGACGCAGCCGACGATCAGCACCGGCTTGCGGCCGAAGGTGTCGGAGAGCTTGCCGTAGACGGGCAGCGTGACGGTCACGGCGAGCAGATAGCCGGAGAACAGCCACGAGAAGACGGAGAAGCCGCCGAGGTCGCCGACGATCTGCGGGACGGCGGTCGACACGATCGTGGCGTCGAGCGCGGCCAGACCCATACAGAGCATCAGAGAGGCGACGACGGCCCGGCGCCCGCGCGGAGTCGGGGGGTGATCCGGCGTCGCCTTCCGTATGCCGGGTGTCGCGCTGTCCACCGGATGCCTCCCCCATGTCCCGGGGATCTGATTCATTCCCCTTGCATCTATTGGCCGTTGCACACTCTCCCACTTGAGCCTCACGTCGCGGGAGGGTGGACGCTGAGTGCGTTCAAGGGTGGAGGCACCCCTGAGAGGGAGTCCACCGCTGGGTGGACAGCCCCTAGGGGAGACCTCGGTACTTCGGCTCGGGGAGGGTTCGTCCCGCCGGAGGACGAGACGGGGCGAGGCCGTCCTTAGTCTGGCTTTATGCCGCTGAGGGCGGTGTCCCGCACCTTCGGGGGTGGGGTTTTCCCCAGCAAAAGACTGCGCTGGGCACCAGCGCGGGGGACCGCCCCGGCCACGAGACTTGTCGTTGTAACCACACGGCGCGACCGCTCAATGTGAACAACCGCAGATCGTCACTGTCCTGTCAGTGACCGACTTAGGAGACATACCGTGACATCGGCTGTAACCATTCCCAGGCACGGGGGCACTGGAGAGCGTACGGCCGTTGCCGCGCGGGCACGGCAGGTCGTCAAGGCGTACGGGTCCGGGGAGACCCGCGTCGTCGCCCTGGACCAGGTCGACGTGGACATCGCGCGGGGCGGGTTCACCGCGATCATGGGCCCCTCCGGGTCCGGCAAGTCCACGCTGATGCACTGCCTCGCCGGGCTCGACACCGTCTCCTCCGGACAGATCTACCTGGACGAGACCGAGATCACCGGGCTCAAGGACAAGAAGCTCACGCAACTGCGCCGGGACCGGATCGGCTTCATATTCCAGTCCTACAACCTGCTGCCGACGCTGAACGCCCTGGAGAACATCACGCTGCCGATGGACATAGCAGGCCGCAAGCCGGACAAGGCCTGGCTGAACCAGGTCATCGAGACCGTCGGGCTCTCCTCCCGCCTGAAGCACCGGCCGAACCAGCTCTCCGGCGGCCAGCAGCAGCGCGTCGCGGTGGCCCGGGCACTGGCCGCGCGACCCGAGATCATCTTCGGTGACGAACCGACCGGCAACCTCGACTCCCGGGCCGGCGCCGAGGTGCTGGGCTTCCTGCGCCGCTCCGTCGACGAACTCGGCCAGACCATCGTGATGGTGACGCACGACCCGGTCGCCGCCTCCTACGCGGACCGCGTGCTGTACCTGGCCGACGGGCGGATCGTCGACGAGATGCTCAGGCCGACCGCCGACGCCGTCCTCGACCGCATGAAGGACTTCGACGCCCGGGGGCGCACGTCATGACCGTCTTCAAGACCTCGAGGCGCAACTTCTTCGCACACAAGGGACGCATGGCCCTGTCGGCCGTGGCGGTCCTGCTGTCGGTGGGCTTCGTGTGCGGCACGCTCGTCTTCACCGACACGATGAACACGACCTTCGACAAGCTCTTCGCGACGACCTCGTCCGACGTCACGGTCTCCCCCAAGGGGGCTTCGACCAACGACACGCCGCAGAACGGCAAGCCGGAGTCGCTGCCCGCCTCGCTCGTCGAGCGGACGCAGAAGGCGGACGGCGTCACGTCGGCCGAGGGTGCCGTCAGCTCGCTGAACGTGACCGTCGTCAACAGTGACAACAAGAACATGGGGTCCACCACCGGCGCCCCGACGATCGCGGGCAACTGGACGAAGAACGACCTGCGTTCGATGGAGATCACCTCCGGGCACGCCCCGCGCGGCCCCACCGAGGCGATGGTCGACGCCGACACCGCGGACAAGCACCACCTCAAGATGGGTGACGAGCTGCGCACCATCGCCGTCACCGGTGACTTCAAGGCGAAGATCGTCGGCATCGCCACCTTCAAGATCACCAACCCCGGTGCCGCCATCGTCTACTTCGACACCGCCACCGCTCAGCGCGAACTGCTCGGTTCCACAGACCGGTTCACACAGATCAACGTCACAGCCGCCTCCGGCATGACCCACACGCAGCTCAAGCAGAACGTCTCCCAGGTCCTCACGGGGTCCGACGAGGCGCTCAAGGTCCAGACGCAGAAGGAGCTCTCGGACGAAGGCCAAGAGGGCATCGGCGAGTTCATGAACGTCATCAAGTACGCCATGCTCGGCTTCGCCGGGATCGCCTTCCTCGTCGGCATCTTCCTGATCATCAACACCTTCTCGATGCTGGTCGCCCAGCGCACCCGTGAGATCGGCCTGATGCGGGCCATCGGCTCGTCCCGCAAGCAGGTCAACCGGTCCGTGCTTTTCGAGGCACTGTTCCTCGGTGTCGTCGGCTCGATCCTGGGTGTCGCCGCGGGCGTCGGCATCGCGATCGGCCTGATGAAGCTCATGTCGATGGCGGGCATGAACCTCTCCACCGCCGACCTGACGGTGAAGGCCACCACCCCGGTCATCGGCCTGGTCCTCGGCGTCGTCGTCACCGTCCTCGCCGCCTACCTGCCGGCCCGCCGCGCCGGCAAGGTCTCCCCGATGGCCGCACTGCGCGACGCCGGTACGCCGGCCGACGGCAGGGCCGGCTGGATACGCGGACTGATCGGCCTGGCCCTCACGGGCGCCGGTGCCGCCGCACTCTTCACGGCGGCCGGCGCGGACAAGGCGAGCGAAGGCGCGACGATGCTGGGCGCCGGTGTGGTGCTCTCGCTGATCGGCTTCGTCATCATCGGCCCGCTGCTCGCGGGCGGCGTGGTCCGGGCCCTCAGCGCGGTCCTGCTGCGCGCCTTCGGCCCCATCGGGCGCCTCGCCGAGCGGAACGCCCTGCGCAACCCGAGGCGTACGGGGGCCACCGGAGCGGCCCTGATGATCGGCCTCGCGCTGGTCGCCTGCCTCTCCGTGGTCGGCTCCTCCATGGTTGCCTCCGCGACGGAGGAACTCGACAAGTCGGTCGGCACGGACTTCATCGTCCAGGGCAACCAGCGGATCGTGCCGCAGGCCCAGAAGGCCATCGAGTCGACACCGGGCATGGCGCACGTCACCAGCTACAAGATGGTCGAGGCGAAACTGACCTCGCCCGACGGCAAGACCGAGAACAGCGACGTCACGGCCGCGGACCCGACGTACGTGAGTGACCTGCGCCGCGAGACGATCGCCGGTGAGCTGTCGGCGGCGTACGGCAAGAACGCGATGTCGGTCGGCTCCCTCTACGCCAAGAAGCACGGCATGCGGGTCGGCGACACGATGACCGTCGCCTTCAAGGGCGGGCAGACCGCGAAGCTGAAGGTCGCGGCGATCACGGACGACGACACGGCCCTCGACAAGGGCTCGCGCTACCTGAACATCACCACGCTGGAGCAGTATGTCCCGGCCGACAAGATGCCGCCGAACGACATGATGTTCGCCACCGCCAAGGACGGCCAGGAGAAGACGGCGTACGCGGCCATCAAGAAGGCCCTGGACCCGTACCCGCAGTACCAGGTCCGTGACCAGACCGACTACAAGCAGGAGCTCAAGGACCAGATCGGCCAGCTCCTGAACATGGTCTACGGCCTGCTGGCCCTCGCGATCATCGTGGCGGTCCTGGGCGTCGTGAACACGCTGGCCCTCTCGGTCGTCGAGCGGACCCGGGAGATCGGCCTCATGCGCGCCATCGGCCTCTCCCGCCGCCAGATGCGCCGCATGATCCGCCTGGAGTCGGTCGTCATCGCCCTCTTCGGAGCGCTGCTGGGCCTGGGCCTGGGCATGGGCTGGGGCGCCACCGCCCAGAAGCTCCTCGCCCTGGAGGGCCTGAAGGTCCTCGACATCCCCTGGCCGACGATCATCGGAGTCTTCGTCGGATCGGCCTTCGTGGGCCTGTTCGCGGCGCTGGTGCCGGCGTTCAGGGCGGGACGGATGAACGTGCTGAACGCGATCGCCACGGATTAGCTGCTGCTGGCTCGGCGGTGTGTGGGCGGCCCGGTGCCGCCGAGTCTTCGGACTCGGCGGC